>JAZQVF010000147.1:0-3206 GCA_045631675.1 Candidatus Stercoripulliclostridium sp. | reverse complement strand
AGTCTTGGTATAAAGAAGAGTCCTATCATTGGTGTATTCTCAATGGGCGCATCAATGATAATCACACCCGTTGCAAGTATATTAGGAAAGCTTATTGAAGATAAGGTACTCCAAAAAAGAATGCTTAATTGAGTAAAAACGATGAAGAAAAAGGAACGAATTTTCGTTCCTTTTTTTTGCGTTAAAAATCACTTTTTCCAAGTAAATAGTCAATACTACAATGTAAAATGTCTGAAAGGGCAATGAGGGTGTCAAAGTTGCATTCCCTTTGACCATTTTCCCAATAGGAAATAAGCCTTACTGAAACGTTAAGCATATCGGCAAGGTCTTGTCGCGTTAAATTCATCTCCAGTCGTAGTTCTTTAAGTCGTTCTGAAAATTGATTATTATTAGTAGAATTCATAACTATATAATAAAATAAGTTAGCGTAAATTTCTTGACTCGGAACATAATGTTCCACTATAATTTAACTAAAATATAACTTATAGTTAGGAGTGGAATATGAAAAAGAAAATTACTTTACTAACGCTTGTTTTAGTTATCGTAATGCTCACTACCTCCGTACTATTTGCTTGTAATGCAAACGCTGACGGCAAATATTACCTTTATGCAGGTGCCACTAAACTTGAAGATTCTTGGATTGAAATTAGTGGCAAGAAGTGGAGTAGTAGCGAAGGTTTGAGCGGTAAAGTGGAAATTAAGGGCGAAAGCATCACTTTAACTACTGATGGTGGCGACTCACTAAGCGGTACCATTAAGGACGGCATTCTTACTTTAGGAGAGGCTCCACTTACTGCAGTTTATGCAAAAGACGGCGTAGATCCCACCCAAGTAGGCAACTCTAACGTTGACAATAGGGCAAAGGTTATAAGTATTCAAGGTGGCACAGTTGACGGTTTAAACGTTAACCTTGACGTAGGTAACGGAGTAGTTGACGTTGACCTTTCAGGTATGCTACAAGTTTCCAACAACTCCAGCTGGCAACTTTATCTTGACAAGCTTGGACAAACCATAGTTCCTACCAAGTATGCAACCAATCTTGTTGAGGGTGATAACATTTACTATATCGTTGTTAACTCAGAAGATGGTAGCATCAATAGAACTTATACCCTAAACGTTCACAAGCAATACTATACAAACGTATATTTGAAAGCGAACGACCAAGTTATTAAGACCATTGAAAACGTGCTTTCGCACACCACTGTTGAACTCAATGCTCCCTCTGAAATAACCGGTTACAACCTTACTTGGGCATCAAGTACCTACTATGTAACGGAAAGAAACAAGACCATTGAGCCAAGTGCAGTGACTGCAAAAACCTATACCGTTACCTTGAATGCGGGCGAAGGCACCTTGAATGGTGATACAACTCACACCATAAGTTACAATGCAGAGTATACCCTTCCTACTGCTACCTTAGCAGGCTACACCTTTATAGGTTGGGAAGGTGACGGCGTAACCGTTACCGATGCAAGTGGTATTTCACTTATAAACTATCAATTTGACAAGGACATCACCTATACTGCAAAATATCGCCCAAACAAGGTTACCCTTACCGTTGTATCTCAACACCTCAATTTAGGTTCAGTTGACAAGGTAACCGGTGAAAAGGATTATGGCTCAAGCATTACCATTAAGGCAAACCCATTTGATAAGGTTTACTTTGACGGATGGTATACAAGTAGCCAAGAGGGTGCAATTAAGCTTAGCGACCAACCCACCTACACCTTCACCGTAGGCGAAAACACCACCTTTGTTGCAAGATTTATTTGTTATATCGTTACCACTCAATCCTTTGACGATCTTGCAGGTACCATTGAAGAGTATCGCAGTCAAAAGATGACGATAGGGGAACAAAAGGTACTTTCTGCAACCACCAACCCAGGATATATTTGGCTCGGTTGGTTTGAAGGAACAACTAAGGTAAGCCCCAATGAAAACTATACCTTCACTATGGAAAGAGAGAGCAAGGTATTTACTGCAAGATGGGAAAAATGCACTTCTCACGATTTGGTTGAGTGCGTATGTACCAAGTGTAACTATGCCTCTCACACCGGTCAAATTGTTGGTGGCATATGCAACAGCTGTAATGAAGTAGTTTACACTCGTGACGGCTCATATATCAACTTTGGTAGCTACCCACAAACTCGTGTAACCGACTATACTACAACCCAAGCATTGAAGGATATGGCAGGTAGTTTGCCTTCATCAAGCTATGGCTACAATTGGACATCTTATAGATACTTTAAAGATGGTGCCGAAAGCGATTATATGTGGTATATTGACCTTGAGTATAACGGCGAAAAATACCGTGGCGTATACTTTAATTCCTATCGCCTCACGCAGACAACAACCACAAACGTTAGCTCGGTAACCTCCTATACCTACCAAGATGATGCAGGATACTCATTAAGCACTGCTTATTGGTTTAAGTATGAGCCTATCAAGTGGAGAATAATGAGTGAATCTGAAGGTAAGGCCGTAATACTTTCAGAGCTTATTTTGGATTCTCAAGATTTTAACCATAGCGTAAATACCCATACTGAAGAGGGAACTACAATTTATGCAAGCAACTGGGAATACAGCAGTATCAGAAAGTGGCTAAACGACAACTTCTATAACGTTGCTTTCAATGAGCTACAAAAGGCAGTAATCGTTGCAACCGAGCTTGACAACAAAACAACTGGTGAAAACGGCACTGAAAACACCTATGCAAGCTGTCAAAATAACACAACTGACAACGTATATCTCCTTTCATACCAAGAGCTCAAAAACAATGCTTTGCTTGAAGAAGTAAGAAGCAAATCTACTACCGATTACTCACAAATTCAAGGTGCTGATGGATATTATAGTGCACCTGTTAGTGCATCAATAGGCAAAGGTTACTGGTGGCTTCGCAGTGCTTGTCCCGAAAACGGCTCAAAAACAGCTTGCTTGCATCGTGTAAGTGGCGTATGGACTGAATTGGAGACTAATTGTATTTACGTAGGCGTTGCACCTGCATTGACTATCAAGCTATAATCTTAACAAACAAAAATTAGGAGCGTGGAAACACGCTCTTATTTTTTTGGGAAATTGATAAAGTTCAAAGTATAATATGACTTTTTACGGGCAATAATCGTCGTAACAACAACTCGGAGGTCATTATGAAAGTTAAAGTCAATTCCCAAAAAATTAAAGCATTCTTCAAAAAGAATATGTATTAT
>JAZQVF010000146.1:0-2852 GCA_045631675.1 Candidatus Stercoripulliclostridium sp. | reverse complement strand
CAAATTCTTAAATACTTTGAACCTATCGTTGGGGAAATCGTATACAAATATCTTGACGCAGAAGGAGAAATGGACGAGTCAAGAATAAACGCCTTCAACAACGAACTTGAAAGCAAACTTCTACCCAAAGGCACCAACCTTATCACCGAAGACGTTATTGCAAACAAGAGCGATGAAAAGATTGAAGAATACGTATACGATACCTTAATTGACCTATACGAAGCAAAAATCAAGCGTGCAGACGAAGAACAAATCAACTTCAAGGAAACGGAAAGAAATCTTTTGCTCCGTCAAGTTGATAGACATTGGATGGAACATATTGCTGCAATGGACCAACTCAAAAAGGGCATTGGCCTACGTGGACTTGGTCAACGCGATCCCGTAATGGAATATAGACGCGAAGGCTTTGATATGTTTGACGCTATGGTTGATAGCATACAAGAAACCACCGCTATCACCCTTGCAAAAATTGATATTGAAGCAGTTATTGAAAGAAAGAATATGTATATTCAAGAAAAACTTCGCCACGTAACCGTACGCAACACCGATGAAAACAAGAGCGTAGGCAGAAACGATCCTTGTCCTTGTGGAAGTGGAAGAAAGTATAAGAATTGTTGCGGTAAATAGTATGATAGATTTCTATAACGAAAAACTCAAACTTGAAGAACTCAAAGAGTCCATAAAGACTTCTGCAGAGGCTATCAACTTAGAAGGCCTTCAAAAGGAACTTTTGGAACTTAGAGCAAAGCAAGAAGAAGAGGGCTTTTGGCAGGACGTTGAAAGGGCAAAAGTCGTAAACGTAAGAATAGCAGAAATAGAAAGAAAGGGAGAGACGGTAACAAGGCTCACCCAACAAGCAGAGGACTGCTTGGAACTTATGCTTATGACGGAAGAGATGCAGGAAGAAGATGCCGTAAAAGACGTCCAAGAAATGCTAACTTCTCTTTCCGTGGCTACCGAGAAACTCTTCCTTGAAAGTTTGATGAAAGGAAAGTACGACGGCAATAACGCTCTCCTTACTCTCCACGCAGGCGCAGGTGGCACGGAAGCACAAGATTGGGCGGATATGCTATACAGAATGTATAGACGCTATGCAGAAAGGGCAGGTTATAACGTAACGGAAATTGACTATCAATCGGGCGACGAGGCAGGCATAAAGAGCGTAACGTTTAAACTTGAAGGAAGTAACGCATACGGCTTTTTGAAGGCGGAAAAAGGCGTGCATAGACTTGTAAGAATTAGTCCTTTTGATGCAAATAAACGTCGCCATACAAGTTTTGCAAGTTTAGAGGTTATGCCGGAAATCATTAACGACGATGAAGTCAAAATTAACCCCGAAGACCTTAAAATTGATACTTGTAGATCATCAGGCGCAGGTGGACAACACGTTAATAAGACGGAAAGCGCCGTTAGAATTACCCACATTCCTACGGGCATAGTAACTTGGTGTCAAAGCGAAAGAAGCCAAGTGCAAAACAAAGAAACGGCAATGAGAATGCTTTATAGTAAACTCGTTGAACTAAAGGAAAGAGAACAAATGGAAGAGGCTCTTTCCATAAAAGGAGAAATAAAGAAGATAGAGTGGGGCTCTCAAATACGTTCCTACGTGTTCTGCCCTTATACTCTCGTTAAGGACCATCGTACGGGTTACGAAAACACCAACGTAAACGCCGTAATGGATGGAGACCTTGAAGGATTTATATACGATTATCTAATAAAATCAAACCAATAGAAAACAACTCATGGAGGCAATATATGTTAGATCTGAACTTAATCAGAAACGATGCACAAAAGGTAGCAGAAGCACTCGCTAAAAAGGGCTACGAAGTAGACTTTACCGAACTACTTAGTTGGGATGCAGAAAGAAAGGCATCTAAGCAAAACGTAGAATCACTTAAGGCACAAAGAAACAAGGTTTCATCAGAAATTCCAAAACTCAAGAAAGCAGGACAACCCGTTGAACATATTTTTGAGGAAATGCGTAATCTTGGTGAAGAAATTGCAGTTTGCGACAAAAAAGTAGCCGATCTTGAAGAAAAAATCAACGATTTCTTACTTCGCTTACCTAATATGCCCGATCCCGATTTAGTAGGTGGTGAAAAGGAAAACAACGTAGTTATCAAGATGGTAGGCGAAAAGCCCAACTTTAACTTCAAGGCAAAGAATCACGTTGACCTTTGTACTTCTTTAGGTCTTATTGATTACGAAAGAGGTGTAAAACTTAGTGGCGGCGGTTTCTGGCTTTATCGTGGCGTAGGTGCACGTCTTGAATGGGCTCTTCTTAACTTCTTCATTGACGAGCATCTAAACGATGGATATGAATTCATTCTTCCCCCACATCAACTCGGCTACAACTGTGGTCTTGGTGCAGGACAATTCCCCAAGTTTAGTGAAGAAGTATACTGGCTTGAAGGCGAAGAAGATAGAAAGAAGAATAGATTCATGCTCCCCACTGCAGAAACTGCACTCGTTAACGTTTATGCAGGTGAAATTATGGATGAAAGCATGCTCCCCTTAAAATTGTTTGCTTATACTCCTTGCTATCGTAAGGAAGCAGGCTCATATAGAAGTGAAGAGCGTGGCATGATTCGTGGTCACCAATTCAATAAAGTTGAAATGGTACAATATGCAAAGCCTGAAGAAAGCATGGTAGCATTTGAAGAATTGCTAAATAAGGCAGCAAGTCTCGTTGAAAAGTTAGGTCTACACTTTAGAGTTTCTAAACTCGCAGCCGGCGACTGCTCTGCAAGTATGGCTCGTACCTACGACATTGAAGTATGGATTCCTTCTATGGGTATTTATAAGGAAGTATCAAGCGTATCCAACGCAAACGACTATCAAGCACGTCGTAA
>JAZQVF010000145.1:0-4573 GCA_045631675.1 Candidatus Stercoripulliclostridium sp. | reverse complement strand
AGGCTTTTATGTTATAATAAAATAAATAGTTTCTTTGAAACTAAATCTTTTCAACAGGGTGCTTATGAAAGAGGAATTCTTGCGTTTTGAAAATAATTATTTGTCAGAATTTGCAATGAAGTCAACCGAAACGCGTGGTAGATTGCAAATTGAGACAGAGTGTCCTATGCGTACGGAATATCAAAGGGATAGAGATAGAATTATTCATTCTAAGTCTTTTCGTCGCTTAAAGCATAAGACACAGGTTTTCCTTGCACCTAACGGCGACCATTATCGCACTCGTATGACACATACTTTAGAAGTTATGCAAATTGCAAGGACACTTGCAAGATGTCTTAGACTGAATGAAGATTTAACAGAGGCTATCGCATTTGGCCACGACTTAGGACATACTCCGTTTGGTCACACGGGCGAAAGGGTATTAAGTGAGTTATCGGGTGGATTTGAACATAACGAACAAAGTTTAAGGGTAGTAGACGTTTTAGAGAAAGATGGAAAGGGGTTGAACTTAACCTATGAAGTAAGAGATGGCATTTTACAGCATAGGGGAGATGGCACGCCTTGTACTTTAGAAGGTAAAATAGTTTGCTTTGCAGATAGAATTGCATACCTAAATCACGACATAGACGATGCAATAAGAGCAGGTCTTATGAGTGAAGAAGACGTACCTAAAGAGGTCGTTGCAGTACTTGGCAACAAAAAGAGTGAAAGAATAAACAGTTTAGTTCTCGATATAATTAATACTTCTAAGGGCAAGCCTATTGTAGAGCAATCTCAAGAGTTTCATCAAGCCATGGGAGAATTAAGGAAGTTTATGTTTAAGAACGTCTATTTCTCCGAGCATCGTAATAAAGACGACGTAAGGGCGAAAGAGTGGCTTGTAAGGCTATATGCGTTCTTGGAAGAAAATCCTGATGAAGTACCTGCCTTTTATAGAGATCAATCACAAGGTAGCAATCAATTTTTGGTGGACTACGTAGCGGGAATGACGGACACTTACGTAATAAAGTTGTTTGAAAGATATTTTGGATATAAGTGGGATAGTATATTGTAATGAATTTATTAGATAATTTAAATGAAGTACAACGTAAAATAGTAACGGATACAGAAGGTAAACTTTTAGTACTTGCCGGTGCAGGCTCTGGAAAAACTCGTGTATTAACGCACAGGGTTGCATATCTTGTTGCTGAAAAGATGGTATGGGGGTCTAATATACTTGCCATTACCTTTACCAACAAGGCAACCTTTGAAATGAAGGAGCGATTAGACCAACTTCTTGGCTTAGATCACGGAGTATGGATTTCTACTATTCACTCGCTTGCAGCAAGGATTTTGAGACGTTATGGCGATCAAATAGGATATGATAAAGAATTTTCCATATATGATGAAAGCGATTCAGCGCGCATAATTGGAAAGGTAGTAACCGAGGCAGAAATTGATGATCCACGCTTTAAAGAGGAACTTAAGGAGCATATAAGTAAGGCGAAAAACGAAGGAATGTCGCCTGAAGAGTACTTCAAAGACATTAATGGCCTTGTAAACGATGCAGAACTTATAGTTAAGTTATACGCGCGATACGAGGAGATTTTAAAGCAAAACAATGCAATGGATTTTGATGATCTTTTGCACAAATTAAAAAAACTACTTTTGACGTCAGAAGAGTGTTTAAAATTCTATCAAAACAAATTCCATTATATTCACGTAGATGAATTTCAAGACACCAATAGGGTACAATATGAAATCATAAAACTTCTACAAGGCAAGTGGGGTAATCTATTCGTAGTAGGAGACGACGACCAAAGTATATACGGTTGGCGTGGTGCAAGGGTTGAAAATATCCTTAACTTTGACAAAGACTTTGAAAACGTTAAGGTTTATAAACTGCTTGAAAACTATCGTTCTACAACGGAAATATTAAATTGCGCAAACAACGTAATTAAAAACAACAAAGCGCGTCACGAAAAAGAACTTTTCACTAACAAGGGAAAGGGGCTTAAGGTAGAGTACTATAATGCGTGGAACGATAGAAATGAGGCTGAATACGTCGTTGGTAAGATTGAATCTCTAATCATATACAACGGTTATCGCAAAAGTGATTTTGCAATACTCGTTCGTGCTAACTCTCTAACGCGTCCATTTGAACAATTACTTCAATCTGCAAGACTTAACTATAGGCTTGTAGGTGGATATAAATTCTTTGATAGAAAAGAAATACAAGACGTGCTTGCCTACCTTAGGGCAGTTGCTAACGTGCGTGATAATGTCGCTATTGAGCGAATAATAAATTTCCCTGCTCGTGGAATAGGTGATAGTACGGTAGAAAAGTTGGACCTATACTCAAGAGAATCGCAAATATCAACTCTTAACATCCTTCTATCGCTAAACGATCACAGTTCAGCACTACCTAAAGGTGTTGCTAAGAAGGTAGAACAATTTGCTGAAATGATGAAGGAACTCTATCTCAATAAAAATCAACCGGTAGATAAATTTATGCAATTTGTCATAGAAAAGGTTGGTTTTGAAAGGGCGTTGTTGGGAACGAAAAAAGAAGAAGATATAACGAGATGGGAAAACATTAACCAACTCGTTAACTATACCAAAGAATTTTGCGCAAAGAACGAAGGGGCTACTTTAGAAGACTTTTTAGAAGTGGTTTCACTTGAAGAAAGTGGTAAAGATGAAGAGCCGTCTGATCGTGACAAAATCACCATTGCCACTATGCACTCCGTAAAAGGACTTGAGTTTAGGGTTGTCTTTATCGTTGGTTGTGAGGAAGAAGTATTCCCCTCTGCAATTGCAATGCGACAAGGCGAACTTGAAGAAGAACGTAGAATTATGTACGTTGCAGTAACTCGTGCTAAAGAAAGATTATATATAACTAACGCTCAAAGAAGATTCCGTTTTGGTAAAGTTCAAGATTGTTTACCATCAAGATTTATTCAAGAAAGTAAGGGTGAAGTAGAAGATCCCTACAAACTTTTTGGACAAAGAAAAGCATATCTTGACGGTTTAGGCAATCGCCCAAGTTATCTTGATGATGAACCTGCATCTTCAAAGATTAAAATATCACAAGCAACTCAGGCTCGCCCAGTTATACCACAACCAAAGGTAGTTAAGCCTGTTGCAAAAGATCTAAGTGGCTTCATAGGTGGTGCAAAAGTAAAGCATCCAAACTATGGCGAAGGAACAATTTTAATAGTTATTGGTGAAGGAGCAAACGCAACTGCAACCGTTAGTTTTGCTAATTTAGGTGTAAAGAAATTTATATTATCATTAGCACCATTAACTCTTGTGAAATAGGAGAATATTATGGAAAGAATGAGAGAACTCGTTGATCTTCTAAACAAGTACGCATACGAGTATTACGTATTAGATGAGCCAACGGTATCAGATGCAGAATACGATGCTTTATACGATGAACTCGTAGCGCTTGAAAGGGAACTTATATTCGTTTTGCCTGATTCTCCAACGAAGAGAGTAGGCGGTGAAACGTTAAAGAATTTCCCATCTTATACCCATAAAGGAAGACTATATTCTTTAGACAAAGCAAAAAGTATAGAAGAGGCAGAAGCATTCTTCAATAGGGTCATTAAAGAACTTGGCTATCTCCCCGAATTGACTTTAGAACATAAATTTGACGGGTTAACGTTATCTTTAACATATGAAAACGGTGAGTTAATTAGAGGGGCAACGAGAGGGGACGGAGAAACTGGTGAAGACGTAACCGAGCAAATTAAAACCATTCGTACAATACCCCTTAAAATACCTTTCAAGGGCTTGATTGAAATTCAAGGCGAAGGTATTATGAAGTTTAGCGCTTTTGATGAATACAACAAAACGGCAGACGTACCACTTAAGAATCCACGCAATGCAGCAGCAGGCGCAATAAGAAATCTTAACCCAAAAGAAACGGCAAAAAGAAAATTGGATTTCTTTGCTTACAATATAGGGTATCACGAAGGGATAACCTTTAACACTCAACTTGAAATGCGTGAATTCATAAAAGAAAACGGCTTTTTAGTAGGTGAAGAATTTAGTATAATAAGCAACGTTGAAGAATTAGAAAACGCCCTAAATAGAATAGAAAGTGAAAGGGGTAGTTTAGACTTTTTAATAGACGGAGCAGTAATGAAAGTGAACAAAACTTCACTTCGTTTAGATTTAGGTTACACTGAAAAATTTCCTCGCTGGGCGCTTGCTTACAAGTTTAAGGCAGTAGAGACAACTACCATCTTAAAAGACGTAATTTGGCAAGTTTCAAGAACGTCTAAACTTAATCCTTTGGCAATACTTGAACCAGTTGATTTATTAGGTGTTACCGTACAAAGGGCAACCTTAAATAACTATTCGGATATCCAAAAGAAAGGTGTTAAGATTGGTAGCCGTGTTTTGGTAAGACGTTCAAACGACGTAATTCCGGAAATTATGGGTGTATATGAACACGGAGAAAACGCAGTAGAAATTACACCTCCCGAGTTTTGTCCTGCTTGTGGTGCGCCCACTAAACTTGAAGGCGTTTTTTACTATTGTACTAACACGGAAAATTGTGCCCCACAAATAATTTCAACGTTAG
>JAZQVF010000144.1:0-6521 GCA_045631675.1 Candidatus Stercoripulliclostridium sp. | reverse complement strand
CTTAGGCTTCTTGAAGGTTTCATCACTTGGAAGTTCTAAACGCTCTTCAACTTTACCTACTACGTTTTCGTGAGTAAGTTCGTATTCTTCAAGCACCTTCTTGGACTTGTTCATTTCCTCACTATTTTCGCAAGGAATTTGATTATTACTTTCAAAATTGCTTTCATTTTGGCTATCTTCTTGAACGAAGTTTTCTTCTGCGCCATTTGCTACCACCTCTTCCTTTTTCTTGTTGAGGTCTACGGTAGCGTCTTCTACGTCACTAAAGCAAGTTCTTTCTACGTCGGTCATAACGTTTCCTTTTTATCATATTTGCATGCGCGCCTTTATACGCGCTCTTGCGCATAGGCATACACATAATATTTTATTATATATTTAATAAAAAGTCAATAGCCAAAAAAAGGAATATCTTGTCCTACTAAGGCATAGAAGTGAAGAGATTTTACCACCTATCGTTAATTTTTTTTCTTAACTGTTGACTACAAATGGAAATTATTATATAATTCATTACAATAAATTTTTTGAGGTACTAAGATGAAAGTTCCCTTTGTTACTAAAGAAAAGGTAGAAGAAATTTCTGCCGTATATCCTACTCCCTATCATCTTTACGACAAGAAAGGTATCGTTGATAACGCAAAAGGCCTTTACAACGCTTTTAGTTGGAACAAAGGCTTTAAGGAATATTTTGCAGTTAAGGCTACCCCTAACCCTGCTCTTATCAAACTTCTCAAGAAAGAAGGCGCAGGCGTTGATTGCAGTAGTTATACCGAACTTATGATGGCGGAAAAACTTGGTTTTAAGGGCGATGAAATTATGTTTTCATCAAACGAAACCCCTGCAGTAGAATATGAATACGCAAGAAAGTTGGGTGCAATAATCAACCTTGACGACATTACCCACATTGAATTCCTTGAAGAATGTGCAGGTATTCCTGAAAAGATTTGCTTGCGCTATAACCCCGGTGGTGAGTTTACAATTAACAATATGATTATGGGCACCCCTGCAGACGCTAAGTACGGCTTAACGAGAGACCAATTCTTTGAAGCAGTTAAAATCCTTATGGCAAAAGGCGTAAAAGAGTTTGGCGTTCACGCATTCCTTGCAAGCAACAACATTGAAAACGAATACTATCCCGTTCTTGCAAAAACCTTGTTTACACTCGTTAAAGACGTTACCGAAGAAACCGGTGCAAAGTTCGTTTTCGTTAACCTAAGTGGTGGTATTGGTGTACCATATCGCCCAGAACAAAAGAAAACCGACATTAACGTTATTGCAGAAGGCGTAAGAAAAGCATACGAAGAAACTCTTACTGCAAACGGTATTGAAGACGTTAAAATCTTCACCGAACTCGGCAGATATATGCTTGCTCCCTACGGTGGCTTGATCACAAAGGTAGTACACTTCAAACACACCTATAAAGAGTATGCAGGCGTTGATGCTTGTGCTGCAAACCTTATGCGCCCTGCTATTTACGGTGCTTACCATCACATTACCGTGCTTGGCAAAGAAAAGGAAGAAAACTCCGTTACTTACGACGTAGTTGGCTCACTTTGTGAAAACTCAGATAAGTTTGCAGTAGACAGAGAATTACCTAAACTTGAACGTGGCGATTACCTATTCATTCACGAAGCAGGCGCTCACGGACACAGTATGGGATACAACTACAACGGCAAGTTAAGAAGTGCTGAAATTCTACTAAACGAAGACGGCAGTTTTGACCTTATCAGAAGAGCAGAAACTCCAAAAGATTTGTTTGCAACCTTAGATATTTACGACGAATTCAAAAACGTTTAATTTTTAAAGTAATAACGATTAGCCTTGCAAGAATAACGCTTTCTTGCAAGGCTTTTTTTGTGTTAAATTCTCTATTGCGTAGAAAAACGTATTATGATAAAATATAAACAAACCAATTTTAAGGAGTTTATTATGACAAAAAAGGTAGTAGTAGTTACTGGTGGTGGCTCAGGAATGGGTTTAGAGACTATCAAAAATATGGATAAAGAATATATATTCATTATCTCAGGTAGAACGGTTAGTCGTCTTGAAGGCGCAGTTAACGAACTTAACGCGTTAGGATATACCGTATATCCATTTGCTTGCGACGTTTCCAATCGTGATAACGTAAAATCTCTCGTAGAATACGCAACCTCTCTTGGTGAAGTAACCGTTGTAATTAACTCTGCAGGTGTATCCCCTGCTATGAAAGGTACGTGTGAAAGCATATTAAAAATTAACGCTCTTGGCACCGTTTACGTAAACCAAGAATTTGCATCAGTAATGGGCGCAGGCTCCGTTATTTGCGACGTCGCATCTAATTCTGCTTACGTACTACCTTCCTTTATGGTTCCTAAAAAGGTATTCAAACTTGCAGAAACCAACGAAGAAAAATTCGTTAAGAAGTTGGTTGGTAGAAGTCAAATTGCTAAAGGTGAATACTATAAGAAAGGCCTTGCTTACTCATTTAGTAAAGTATTCGTAATTTGGTATGCAAAGAAATGTGCTTTTGAATTCGGCAAGAAAGGCATTCGCGTCGTATCCGTTAGCCCCGGCCTTATTGCAACCGATATGGGCAACCTTGAAGCAAAAGACGGTGCAATGCTAATTCCCAACACCGCAGAAAATAGAATGGGTAAACCTGAAGAATTAGGTTATGCAATCGCAACCGTAGCAGACCCAAGAAACGGATTCTTGTGCGCTTACGACGTACTTTGCGACGGCGGTGCTTCAACAAGAATGAAAGAATTTCGTAGTAAATAAAGTTTCTAAATCCTACGTCTTTTAAACTAAATACCATTTTAAAAAGCCTCAAGGGAAATTCCCGTTGAGGCTTTTCTTAAAACTTACGCGCAACCGACTAATTTACTGCCTTTTTATGTAAAAATTTGTAACTTTACTATTGAAATACGATATATATTATGTTATAATATATGTAATCTTAAAATAGGAGACTCTCGAATTATGGAATTAACCAACAATAAATTCGTTCTCGATTTCGTTAAGAAATATGCTGACCTTATGAAGCCCGATCAAATCGTTTGGATTGACGGAAGTAAAAAACAACTCAACGAACTTACTAAGGAAGCAGTATCTACTGGCGAAGTCTATAAGTGTAACTCAAAGTTACTTCCCGGATGCCTCTATCACCGCACCGCTGTTAACGACGTTGCACGTGTTGAAGGTAGAACTTTCATTTGTACTTCTACCAAAGAAATGGCTGGCCCCACCAATAACTGGATGGCTCCCGCTGAAGCATACGCTAAATTAGACGCTATTGCTGATGGTTGCATGAAGGGTAGAACTATGTACGTTATCCCCTACTCAATGTGCAAAATCGGTTCTCCATTTGCTAAATACGGCATTGAACTTACCGATAGCATCTACGTTGTTCTCAACATGGCTATCATGACCCGCGTTGACAAGAAAGTTCTTGACAAGATCGTAGAAGGCGATTTCGTTAAGGGTATTCACTCAAAAGTTCAACTTGACGCTGAAAATCGTTACATCTGCCAATTCCCAGAAGATAACACCATTTACTCACTAAACAGTGGTTACGGTGGCAACGTTCTTCTTGGTAAAAAGTGCTTTGCACTTCGTATTGCTTCTTACCAAGCATGGAAAGAAGGTTGGATGGCAGAGCATATGCTCATTCTTGGCGTTCAAAAGCCAAACGGCGAAGTTAAATACATCACCGCTGCATTCCCAAGTGCTTGTGGTAAGACCAACCTCGCTATGCTCATTCCCCCAGAATGCTACACTTCAAAGGGCTACAAAGTATTCACCGTAGGTGATGACATTGCATGGCTCAGAAAGGGTAAGGGTGGCCAACTTTACGCAGTTAACCCCGAAAACGGTTTCTTCGGCGTAGCACCCGGCACCAACGTTAAATCTAACCCCAATGCTCTTGCTTCTACAAGAAAGGGCACCATCTTCACCAACGTTGTTTACAATCCAAAGGATAAGACCGTATGGTGGGAAGGCTTAGATAAGAATCCTCCAAAGAACGTTCTTGACTGGAAAGGCAACAAATGGTCAGGCGGTATGGTAGACGCTGAAGGTAAAGTTATCAAAGGCGCTCACCCCAACAGCCGTTTCACCGCTCCTGCAGTAAACTGCCCCTGCCTATCAAGTGAATTTGAAAACAAGAAGGGCGTTCCAATTTCTGCTATCATCTTCGGTGGTAGACGTGCAAAGGCTGCTCCACTAGTATATGAAGCACGCGATTGGAAACACGGCGTATTTATCGGCTCCATTATGGCTTCCGAAACCACCGCTGCAGCAACTGGTGCAGTTGGCGTAGTACGTCACGATCCTATGGCTATGATTCCATTCTGCGGATATAACATGGCTGATTACTTCCAACATTGGCTTAACATGGGCAAGAAGTGCAAGAATCGTCCAAAGATCTTCAACGTAAACTGGTTCCGCACCGATGAAAACGGCAACTTCATGTGGCCCGGCTTCGGTGACAACATGAGAGTTCTTGACTGGATTCTTGAAAGATGTGAAGATGCAGTTGACGCTGTTGAAACCCCCATCGGCTTTATGCCCAAGCCCGAAGATATCAACCTTGAAGGACTTGATATGGACGTAGAAGATCTCAAGAAGATCCTTGACTGCGACAAGAAGGTATGGCTTGCTGAAGCAGCAGACATTGAAAACTTCTATCAAACCAAGTTCGGCGATACCCTACCTAAGGAACTTTACGCAGAACTTAAGAAACTAAAGAAGAACCTTCGCAAGCGTTCATAAGAAAGTTAGTTTAGGAAAATTCTACTAAAGATAAAACCCCAAAAGATTTCTTTTGGGGTTTATTTTTTAACGTCATAATAAAATTAAAGCATGGTTAAAACTGCGCCTTTTGTTGCTATGGATACCAATTTGTCAGTTTTATAATATTATAATCTCAACGAGCTACCCCTATTTTAAACGTTATTTATTACTCCACTAAAAATGGTAGTGTTATACCTATCCGTTACAATAAAGCCAAAGGCTTTGTCAATAATGAAATCTTGATAAACCTTAGTCATTGGTCTTGGAGATGCGGCTCCGGGAAGCTGTTCAACAGTTACCGCCGCGCCCTCAATCCCTTTTTTATCCACAGTCAAAGAGGTTACGTGCCTAACAGCCTCTACCCAAGCACTTATTTTTTGGTCGTCAACAAGGTTTGAAAATTCTGCCCTGTATCTATCAAACATTCTGTTAACGTTAAAGTATTGTTTTAGTACTTCTTTTACGTCATTATCGTACCCTGCTTTAAAAGCCGGAAACAAGACTCTTGTGTTATATTGAACGTTGTTAACCTCGTCATAGCCTTTGTAGTCGGTTATTGCATTGACCTCTAATATCGTTTCACTATTGAATACTTCGCTTACTGCATAGCCATCCTTAGGCAATATAAACTTTATTCTGTATCCACTTTCCGTTACGGCATAACAAGTGCGATATTTTTCGCCCTCCATAATGTTTGCGATAGTATAGTAGCTTTGAAGCAAGGATACGTCACTTTCTTTACCATTTGAGTTTTTGAACTTATATTTTCCATTTGCATATTCTAAGTCTTTACCTACGTCATTCCAAACATCCTTTAAATACAACGTATTTACAATGGCGCAAATAGTTTCTTCACTTAAATCAAAATCCTTGTCAATGAGCTTATTGGTTTTGTCCTTAATAAATCCCCTTATCGCTTTGTTCGCACCATCTTTGTCACCATTGAAATCAACTGAATTGCTATAACACAAGTAGTCGTTTGCAAGGTTGTTTATTGTGCCTTCCTTATATGATAATTCGTCGTCTATCCAAATTGTGTTTGATAGAGACAGTTCACCAATCTTCTTATTCTGACGTTTATTTTCTATATTAAGCTGGCGGTAAAGCATTGAAGTATAACCCTTCACCTCTTCGTAGGTCATTCCTAACCCATTGAGTATTTCTTGACGAGTTTCACCTTCTGCACATTCTATGGTCATAGCAAGCGCCATATATACTGATACAGGGGAAATTGCTACGTTGCCACCACTCTCTTTTCCATAGGCAGAAGATGCAAAAAGCGCACTGAATTGTTCCAACTTATCCTTAAACGCCGTAAAATCCTCACCTATTATTTCGTTATAGTTTAGTGCCTCAACATCGTTAGGACTACCTAATGCCTCAAAATTATACCTTCCGCCGTTAAAAAGATGACACCCCACTAAACTAAAAATTATCAGTAGGCAACATAATACGGCTACTATCCTCACCTTAACTTTCATAAGCGTACTCCTGTATATTATAATAATATCACACGTAAGAAACATATTCAAGTAAGAAAAAAGCCACATTTAGTGGCTAATTATAATGTAATCTTTTCAATTAAATCTAAAGTAAAGGTTGCAAGCTCGTTGCCCATTAAGGTTAAAAGTTTTTCCATCCACTTCTCACCTGGTTTAATTCTTAGCAAGTTGTATATCTCGTAGTTCAAGCCTTGCGGTGGCACGGGCAATGAATTAAGGGCGTACACACATTCAACTATAAGTTTGAAG
>JAZQVF010000143.1:0-1800 GCA_045631675.1 Candidatus Stercoripulliclostridium sp. | reverse complement strand
TCGCAGTCCTCTCCTGAAATTATCATATCGGCAGTTACACCGTCTGCACCTTTAACGGGAAGTTTATATTCAACTGCTTGTCTTGGCACGCCACGCATAAGATGAATACCAAATTTCAATCCCCTTTCGTGGCAGTAGTCGGCAAGATACTTGAAAGAGCCGTTTGCGCTTGGAAATTTTGTAGGCGCAGGAATGGGCCTACCCCACTCGTCAAGCCACAATTCAACGTCAAATTTTCCCTCTTTTAGGTTTTGGTTAGGGGGATATATAGCACCAACCAACGGATAACTCCAACAAAAGTCTACGACACAATACTCCCATCCGTATTCCTTTAGATGAGTAGCAAGAAAATCTACGTTTTCCTTAAACTCGCTTTCGGTAACGGAATGACCAAAGCAGTCGTAACTGTTCCAACCCATTGCAGGCTTTAGTTGAAAGTCGTTTTTATTCATATTACTTTATCTTAATTTTAATTACGTTTACACTTCTTGCCTTCAAGGTAAGTTTGACGCCACCGTTTACTTCCGTTTCACTCACTATCGGCAACACTTCTTCTGGTTTTCCAAAATAAGTTAACTTATTTACGTGGTAGTCGTCGTTGCAATAAAGTTCGGTTAGGGTTCCCTTTTCTTCAAGTTCTGCACCCTTGATTTCTATTTCGTATTCTTTATCTTCTTTGTTTACGTTACATACTTTGATAAATACGAACTCATCGTTTGCAGTAACGGACGTAAAAATTCCGTCCTTTTCCGGTTCTTCTACGAAAAGATATTTATCGCCATAGTTGTTTGCATACATCTCTTGAACGTGATAATTTAAAGTTTTGAGAGTGTACAAACTATTAAAGTTTATCATATTGTGTTTCCATTGCTCGCCACCAACTCTACTAAACAAGGGGGCGTACGAACTGATGACAACTATATCTGCGTTTCTTTCTAAACCGGTAAGGTATGCACCCTCTGAAAGTGCAGAATAGTAGTTATTAGGCATTGCCTTGTCATCCCACGTTTGGTTTGCTGCATACTCGCCAAGGAAAATTCTGTTTCTTTCACGAGGATAACTATCATACATATTTGCGTGCTCAATACACCACTCGGGGGTGCGATAGAAATGGTCGTCAACGATAACTTCAGGCCACTTGCCGTCAAAGGGAGCCCTGCGCTCCTCGTATTGCTCGTGACCAAAGCAGTCAAAGCCTACCGTCCAAATAACCTCTATCTCGGGGTATTTTTCCTTAACCGCCGCCCTCATAATATCAAAGTTTTTGTTGTATACTTCTCCCCAATTTTCATTGCCTATTCCTATAATCTTTAGGTTAAAAGGTGCGGGGTGTCCTGCATCTGCTCTTAGTTTTGCCCAAGCGCTTTCTTCGGGATTACCGTTTGCATACTCTATGAGTGCTAAGATATTGTTAAGCCTCCTATCAAACTCAGGGTCGCCCTCTGTTACCTTTTCATCACACCTTGCTTGACAAGCAAGTCCTGCGTTAAGAATGGGAAGTGGCTCTGCTCCTAAGTCTTCTGAAAGTAGGAAATACTCGTAAAATCCTATTTCATTGGTTTGCATATAAGACCTGTCTTTTTGTCTTTCGCCCCAACAGTTATACTTCGCTCCACGTTTTTCCACGTCGCCTACCGTTATGGTCCAGTCAAAGCTGTTGTCAAGAGAAAGTCCTTCAACCAAGCATCCACCCGGGAAACGCACGAATTTAGGGTTAAGGTCTTTGAGTGCTTGCACTAAGTCGCGCCTCATTTTACCACCACTCCATTTTGCATCGCCCTTGCCCCAATGGTCGTTGTC
>JAZQVF010000142.1:0-4735 GCA_045631675.1 Candidatus Stercoripulliclostridium sp. | reverse complement strand
TACCCTGAATTTTTTGGCGACAAGGTAAACGATTACAACAAATTCCCCATTCTAATCAAACTTCTTGACGCCGCGGCAGACCTATCCATTCAAGTACATCCCGACGACGTATATGCAATGGCAAGAGAGGGTGGACAACTTGGAAAAAACGAAGTTTGGTATATCGCAGATGCCGAAGAGGGATCCGCAATCTACTATGGCTTTAATCGTGACGTTACGAAGGAAGAAGTTATTGACGGCGTTGTAAACGGCACTATAACCGAACTTCTTAACCGTTGTCCCGTAAAGAAGGGCGACTACTTTTTCGTACCTGCAGGCACCGTACACGCGCTCCAAAAGGGTGTTACCGTAATTGAAGTTCAACAAAGTAGTGATATCACCTATCGCCTATACGATTATGGTAGGAAAGATAAGGCTGGAAAGGCAAGGAAACTTCACATTAGAGAGGCTCTTGACGTAATGAATCTCAAGAAGAGTGAGATTCCAACCATAGGTGAGCAAAAGGTGCTTTCCAACGGCTCTAAGATTAGGGTGTTAACCAAAAACGGCTATTTTACTGCAAAAGAAGTTAAGATAGAAAAGGGCGAGTATCTAATCTATTCAGAAGAGAGTTTCATAACTTTTACGGTAGCGGAAGGTACTGCAAAATTTGAAAACGGAGATGAAATCAAAAAGGGAGAAACTTGGTTTATTCCTGCATACTATATGGCAAAGGTTATTGCCGATAACGCAACGTTAATCGTAACCACTATTTAAAGGAGAAAAATTATGTATTACATTGGTATTGATATTGGTGGAATGAGTATCAAAGGTGGACTAATTGATGAAAACGGCGTAGTATACGCAAAGAAGTCAGTAGTAACCCAAGCAGAAGCGCACTATTCAGTAATCGTAAAAGATATCGCAGATCTTTGTTTTGCACTAATGGCAGAAAAGGGATTGACTAAAGATGATATCCAAGGCGTTGGAATGGGTATACCCGGCACTATTAACTCCAAGACTGGTGTTATAACCTACGCAAACAATATTAATTTTGAAAAAGTTCCAATTGAAAAGGAATTTAGAAAATATATTGACGTCCCAACCTTTATCGGTAACGATGCTAACGTAGCGGCACTTGGTGAGCAACGTTTCGGCGCAGGAAAGGGCTATAATGACGTAATCGTAGTAACGCTTGGCACCGGCGTTGGTAGTGGCATCATTTGTGACGGCAAACTTCTTGAAGGAAAGATGGGCGCAGGTGGTGAAGCCGGACATATCGGCATCAAGATAGGTGGCGAGATGTGTTCTTGTGGCAAGCGTGGTTGTTGGGAGGCTTATGCATCTGCATCTGCTCTCATTCGCCAAACCAAGCGTGCAATTGAAAAGCATCCCGATTCATTGATGGTTAAGTTTGCAGAAGAAGAGGGTAAGGTAAGTGGTAAGACGGCATTCCAAGCAGCCCGTGAAGACGATGCAGCAGGTAAGGCCGTAGTTAATGCTTATATTAGATACGTTGCAGAAGGTATTATATCTCTCGTAAACCTATTCCGTCCCGACGTTGTACTTATTGGTGGTGGCATATCAAACGAAGGCGATTACTTAATGGAAAGAATACAACGTAGAGTTAACCGTTACTCATACGGTGGACATCGTAATCCTAGGGTTTTAGTAAGGAAAGCAGAGTTAAAGAATGATGCGGGGTTGCTTGGTGCGGCAGCATTAGCAATGTAAAACGCGTTATTTTAGCGAAATACTTTTTCTTCGTCTTTCATCCTAACTAACGCGTTTTACCTTGACCTTGTTTGATAGAGAAATAATTCAAACTTCATTTCTTATAATATCGCGTTATTTTAGCGAAATACTTTGCCTTGTCCTTCATCTTACTCTCTCCTTTTGCCAAAAGTGTATTTTAAATCTAAAAAATTATTATATTTATATAATATTTGCTTGCAAATCTTCTTTTCTTGTAGTATATTATAACAAGCCGCATAGTAGAGGTTTCTTAAGCACGCAATCGCGTCACCTTGATAGCGAGTTCCTAAAGGGAGGTAAATCGTATGTACGCAATAATCGTTTGTGGTGGTAAGCAGTACAAAGTTTCCGAAGGTGATTCAGTTAAAGTTGAACTCCTAAAGAAGACTGAAGTTGGTGCTATCGTTGACGTTGACGTTCTTATGGTTAATAAGGATGGTCAAGTTATCGCTGGTGAAGCTGCTAAGGCATATAAGGCAAAGGCTGAAGTCGTATCAATCGGCAAAGGTCCAAAACTTAATATTTTCACCTATAAGCCCAAAAAGAACATTCGTAAGAGACAAGGTCACAGACAACCTTATACCGAGATTAAAGTACTTGAAATCGTAGGTTAGTATTATGACTAAAATCAAAGTATTCCGTAAAGATGGCCACATAATGGGCCTTGAAGTAAAAGGACATACTGGACTTTCGGAAGAAGGAACGGATGTATTGTGTTCAGCCATATCGGCTCTAACACAAGGCGCACTTTTAGGACTTAAAGAAGTAGCACAAGTTAAAACGGAATTTAGTACAGGCGACGGATATCTCAAGTTTAATATCTTTGAGCACACTGAAAAGACCGATGCAATTTTAGAAACGATGTACGTTTCATTAAAAGATATTCAAACTGGATACAAACGCCACATTAAAATGGAGGACTGCAAATATGTTTATTAATCTGCAACTATTCGCCCACAAGAAAGGTTCGGGTAGCTCCAAAAACGGACGCGATAGCCATGCGCAACGTCTTGGACCAAAGAGAAGTGATGGTCAATTCGTACTCGCTGGTAATATATTGGTAAGACAAAGAGGAACCAAGTTCCATCCCGGTAACAACGTTGGTATCGGTAAGGATGACACCCTTTTTGCACTTATTGATGGTGTAGTTCGTTTCGAGCGTAAAGGTCGTAGAGACAAGCAAGTTAGCGTATACGCAAAAGAAGCTTAATCTACTTTTTCAATCGTAACAAAAGTAATTCAAAAATTTTACTAAAATGAATTACGAAATCAACTCAAAAAACATCTTAATAAATGATACCGAAGAATTCCAACCAAAACACATTTTTGAATGTGGGCAGGTTTTTAGGTACCTAAACTCAAGTTCAGGCCACAAAATATTTTCAAAAAATTCATTTTGTGGCTTGATTTATGCCCATAGGTATGTTACAATAGAAGCAACAAATCCTTATGAGTGGGTTAACTACTTTGATCTTGAAAGGGATTATGGTGCCATAAAAGCCGAATTAACAGGCCAATTTGGAATACTAAACAGGGCAGTTGAGTTTGGTAGCGGTATCAGAATTCTAAATCAAGACCCCTATGAAATGATACTTAGTTTTATCATTTCTGCCAACAATAACATTCCGCGCATTCAAGGCATAATAAATAAATTATGTACGCGCGCAGGGGAAGAACTTGAAAATGGTTATTTTGGTTTCCCTCAAGTAGAAGCACTCAAAGACAAGAAAGAAGACTTTTTTAAGGATTTAGGCGCTGGATATCGCGCAAGTTATTTGGTTAAGACGGTTGATGCAATTAACAATGGTTTTAACCTTGACTTAAAAGCGATGGATACTGAAACTGCTCGCCGTCACCTAATGAAACTAACGGGTGTTGGAAGAAAGGTAGCCGACTGCATATTGCTATTTGGTTACCATCGCACCGACGTATTCCCCGTAGACGTATGGACGGAAAGAGTACACGATGATTTGTTTGGTAAAAGTGATATATCACCTGAAGCCAAAGCAAATAGACTATGTTCCCATTTCGGTCAATTGAGCGGTTATGCTCAGCAGTATCTATATTATTACTATAGAGAAAACAAAATAAAATAATAAAAAATAACCTTTTTCGGAGGAAAAACCATGAACAAACCAAAAATGATTATTCTTGCTGACATCGCAAGCCTCAGAGTTACCTGTGCAGGCTTCAAGCAAATCGTTAAGAACCTTGAATCTAAGTTCGACGTTGTAACCGTTAAGTTCTACAGCTACGTTGCAAAGCGTAACCGTGACTTCAATGAATACATTTCTGCTAACGGTTTTGAAACTTCACTACCAAGCGCAAGCCGTCGTCGTAACAAGCTCGACTGCCGTCAAGTTATTGATGCAGCTGACATCGCAGCACTCGGCAACATTGATGCAGTAGGTCTTATCACCGGTGAAGGTGACATCCTCCCCGTTGTAAATCTCCTTAAGGGCAAGGGTATTGACGTATACGACATTAACGTTTACGAAGGCAAGTACACCTATGCATACACTGGCTTCATCGCAGTTCCCACTTCAGCACTTCGCGAAGGTTATGCAGCTCCTGCAACCAAGCCCGCTGTTAAGAAGGCTCCCAAGCCCGTTGTTGCTCCCGTACGTCAAGAAAGCGCATACGTACAAGAAGCAAAGAGAATCGTTTCTCATAATGATCTCTTTAATAAGTATCGTCGTAAATAGTAAAACGCGTTATTTAGGCGAAATACTACGTTAAAACAAAAACCCCGTCAGGGCGCAGTAGCCTTGTAGTACAGCAACCCTAAAAGCCGAGTTATTTTAGCGATATATGGCGTTAAACTCAAGCCTCATCGTGGCGCAGTACGGAAGTACAGCAACCACTTGAGGCTTTTCGTTTGCCTTGTCTATCATCTAAACTAAC
This sequence comes from Candidatus Stercoripulliclostridium sp., assembly GCA_045631675.1. GTDB lineage: Bacteria > Bacillota > Clostridia > Christensenellales > DTU072 > Stercoripulliclostridium_A. The sequence goes on along the minus strand of JAZQVF010000142.1, from coordinate 97 downwards.
TCGGTTTTTACTTTTTCATTTGTTTTTTTGAATTTTTTCAAATTAACGCGTTTTACCGAAAATTTATTTAACTACGAAACAAACTCAAACTAAAAGG
>JAZQVF010000141.1:0-3519 GCA_045631675.1 Candidatus Stercoripulliclostridium sp. | reverse complement strand
GGCATAAATTATGCCGAGCATTCCACCAAAGAATATATCACAAAACGCTTTAAAGAAATTTCCCATACGCTACTATTCCTTTTCTATATACTCGCCCATAAAGCGGAACATATCTATACTTGCTTTTCTACCTTCATGCACGTCAAACACGCTATTGCCATCAAAATATGCTAAAAGTCTAATTTTTCTGATTGTAGAAAGTCTAAATGAGAAGGTTGAATTAATGATTTCAGTATGCTCATTGTAACAATCTTTCTCGCTTAAATAACCATCGGTAGCCGAGTTCTCGGTTAAACCTTGGTTAACGTAGTTCATATTTTCAACGTTAGCACCCCTAACAATTGGGCCATATGCAATTCGATCCGTATTTCCAACAATACCTTCAAGTTTATCATCAACGAAAACTACCATGCGGAATCCCGGTGCTCCGGAAACCTTCATCTCTATGCTTACGTCTAAATCATAGTCAGGATTTATGTTATAGATATAGAAATCACCACTGTATTGCATTGCATCCAACTTCTTTACGTAACAAGGTTCAATTTGTATTCCATTAGAACGGAATGCATAGTATAACGTTTGATTTCCTTCAGTGATTGGTATTACTTGAGATGAGTATAGATTGTCCACAAACTCATCAATAGACATGCCTTTATATGGGGCTATTTTAGGCATTGAAGGGGGTGCTCCATTCCCACAAATTGTAGTCACGTTGTCAAGGATATAGCTTATAGGGTGACTATTGTTAGTCATGTAGTCCTCATACCTTCCCCAAGATATCATTAAATCACCAGCACCACCATTCATGCCAATAGTAAAATCCATCCTTGAAAGGTTAACTATATTGCTTGCCGAAAACCATGCAAAGGTTGCCGTACTTAATGCAACAAGCAAGATTACTATCATTATGATAGTAATGGCTAAGTTGTTTACTTTCCTAATTTGCTTCATAAGCACCACCTCTATTCAAAAAGAATATCGAAGTTTACTTTGTTTGCGCCATCTTCATCAACCATATCAACGCCATCAAACCACACTGCTATAAGACACTTTACGTGACTGCTTGCAGGTACTTTGAAGGTTATAGATTCCGTTTTAGATTGCTCTTCTACGTCGTTTATGTTTTTTCCACCCTCAAGTTCGCCATAATGAATTACGCTCTCCCATTCTCCGTCTTTTGCAATTAAGCCACGAAGAATAAAATCGCCATCCGTTCCATCAGTAGTAAATACCGCTGAACGGAACTTTGTTGCAACGGGACGCTCTACGGTAACGTCAGTGCCGTTTGGAGTGTACGTCTCAGCAGAAATTACGTAGGTCATCTTAACGTCTACTTCCACGTCTAACTTGTTGGTTATATAGATTTCAGTAGCATCTCCACCAAGTTCCCTAAGTAAATAGGGCGTTGCAGACGATATGGAGTCAAGTTTCGTTACGTATCCACCAAGCGCACTTTCCACTTGATTGGCTTTGTTAAAGGCATTCTCCCCTGCATAAGCACTAAACAACGTTTCCCCTACTATTCCCTTGCTCTTTGGAATCATAGGATAAAGTACGTCGCCGTCTTCAACGGGTTGAATGTCAAGTTTATAGTTATATTCTTCTTCACTGAGCGGAGTCCAAGATACACATAAGTCTCCGCCACCGTTATCGTTGGCACCAAGCGAAAATTCCATATCGCTAATGGTTACAACGTTGGACACCGTATACCACGCAAAAGTTGCAGTAGAAAGCACCACAAAGAGTAAAAAAGTCATAAGAATGGTGGTAAGCAGTCTGTTGGACCACTTTATGCCACTCAGTAGGTCTCTTAGGCTCTCTCTCATACTACTCGGATACCTCAAATGCAAAGTCTATACGAAGAAGTCCACCTATAATGTCGTTGGTACATTCTTCATCCCATCCTTCAAGCCATACTATTATGCTATATTTACATATTTCGTTTGGCTTAAGAGTAAAACCTTTGTTGTAGAATACGTATTCTTGATCGTAAAAAGGCTCTGCCATCCATGCGCTCGTGGTATCTTCGTGTTCAATTTCGTATCTGCCCTCTCCGTCTTTGTATATATGCAAGGGAGTGTAGATATTTTTGGTTGTGGGTACAACCTTTTCATGCTCTCCCGACTTTTTAGACTTAGCGTATACGGTTGCTACGTCGTTTTTGATTACCATTACGCGCAATGCCTCGTCTACACCTTGGGTAACTTCGGAGATTTTGAAGAATTCATTGTAAACTTGTTCATCCGTAGTTACGTTTTTAAGGTAGAAAGTGGAGGCAAAGTACTTGTCGTCACGAGTAGAAATTTGTCCGTCGTTTTGAAGAATATCTATTAGTTTATCTTCAATAGGAGATTCGCCCGTTGGGCATAGGTATAGGCTGGTGTTATCCATAAAGTCGGGGCCCTTGATTTCAAGGTGTTGCGTACCCGGCATAAAGTCAACGTTGTCGGAAAGAGAAAGTATACGACTACTTTCATTTTCAACGTAAACGCTGAAATTGTTGATTTCAACAGCAGAATAGAAACCATAAATGGCAACACCGATAAGAGCAAGTACCAAAAGAACAATGGCGATTATTATAACCACCTTTCTTTCTTTAATTTGCGCCCTTGCTTTCTTATTCTTTATTAAATACTTATACTTCGGGTTGTTTGGGTCAAGCAAGTCCGCAGGGACTTCCTTTTTTGGAGCGTTTTCATCAGTAGACGTTACGCCTTCTACTGGTAAAACTTCACCCGTCTCCGCTCCCGGAGTATTCTTTTTGCCAAATGGTTTCATTTACGCACCTATGCCTACGCGTAATATTCAATAAATATACACGCGCAAGCGATATCCTAAATTGTTTTCTAAGTTATTCTTCGGTCTTTTCGGTTTCTTGCGCCTTTTGTTGAGCAAGATATTCCTCAATAGCCTTACGCTTAATTTCTTCTTCGTCAATAACAACTGCTTCTGAAGATGCTTGCTCCTTAGCTTTTTGCATCTTGTATTCCATAACCATACGTACAACGAGAATAATGTTGTAGATGAAGAGGAGTGCAAGTGGTATTACGATAACAAGAAGGAAGTTAGTGGGGTTTTGTAACCAGTTGATTGCAGCACCTACGCCCTTAAGATGATTCTTGTAAACTGCAAGAACTTTGTCGGGGTGTAGAGTTTCACGTGCGGTTACTACGTCGCCCATTACTACGTAAGAGTCCATTAGACCATCGTTGTCAACGTCAACTACTTCAACAATTCTGTGGGTAATGAGTGCTTCGTAGCCGTTTACGTTACCAACGTAGGTTACGATATCGCCAACCTTAAGGGTACGATTGTTTTCGGGGGTCTTAGCGATAACGAGATCTCCACTCTTAAAGCGAGTTTTAATATCAAAACCGGTGGTTTCATAATACTCGTCTTTACCATTCATGGAGTCGGTAAGTACAGGGAGAAGTTTGGTTTTACCCTCACCAACGGTAGCAGAAGAAGTAATTGGGTTAGCAATTACGATTGCAGACACGGTGATTGCAAGAATGATGA
>JAZQVF010000140.1:0-2728 GCA_045631675.1 Candidatus Stercoripulliclostridium sp. | reverse complement strand
CCTTGGATACTCCGAAAGTGTAAGAGGGGAAGCACTCTCGTTAGAAGATTATATAAAGATAGCAAAGGCATTAAAAGCATAAATTAAGTAATTAAAGAAAACTTCTCTCATAAGATATTTATGGGAGATTTTTTTATGCTTATTAAAAAGACGATTGTACTTTCAAACGACCAAAAAACGGTAGGTCATTTAACCTTAATAAGGGTAGGTCAGGAAACGGGCGCAAAGCTCAGCTTAGTAAAGAGTTTAGAGGGCTACCTTATTCTTAAAATGGGCAACAAGCAAGAGGAAGTTTTTAAGGTAGAAAGGGTAAAAGAGGAGTATGCATTGAGCTCTAATTTGGAGTCTACCGACCTTATTGGCGTACTTCTTTTAAGTGAGGATGGAATGGTTCTTGCAAGAGGTGGAAACAGTGGGATAGTGAACCCCACGTTGCCCACTAAAAAGGAAATTGTAGAAGAATCAAGTTTAGAAGAAAATGAGGAAATAAGGGAACCTAACATTACGGTTAAAGCACCCGTTATTGAGGAAAACGAGCAAAAACAAATAGAGGAAGAAATAACTGAAACAGAAGAAAAAGTTGAGGAAAAAGAAGAGGATTTAGAGGTAGAAGCGCCTAAGGAAGAAAGCAAAGCTACTACTCCGTTTACCTTTATAAGAGGGGAAAACTTTTATAGAAACGTAAGGGGAAAGCTAAGTGAAATTATGACGGCTAACCCCACGGAGGAAAATCTTACAAAGCTTATCCCAGACTCCAAGTGGGTTAAGGTCTACTATGAAAAGGGAGAATATTACGTTGTAGGAATACTTGCAGAGGAGGGAGAAGTTAAATTCCTTGCATACGGTGTGCCCGGTGTAAGAAGTGTTAAGCCACCAAAAGATGCAGAAGAGCTTTGCGACTTTTTGGAGGTGGATGGCACGCCGGGGGAAGGCTATTGGTTGATGTTTCAAGATGCTAAAAGTGGAGAAATTGTAAAATCTATTGAGTGAGAGGAAAGTGAGTTTATCTCACTTTTTCTTTTTCATTCCTAAAAACTTGCAAAATTTAATTATAAGTGTATAATAGATACTAACTAAATTGCGTTTGCAGTTTACAAAGGAGAAAAAATGAGTACTACTTTAATTTCCGTTAGTGGCGGAAGATGGAGCGCATATCTTATACTTGCATTGTTTATTGGTGCAATGGTAGCTGTAACGGTAATAACATCAAAGAAGGCGTCTTCTCTTGATGGTTTCTTGCTTGGTAATCGTGGTGTTGGTGGCTGGATGAGTGCATTCGGTTATGGCACCACCTATTTTAGCGCAGTAGTTTTCATTGGTTATGCAGGCACTTTTGGAATGAGTCTTGGACTTGGTGCCGTATGGATAGGTATTGCAAACGCAGTGGTAGGATGTCTACTTGCTTGGATAGTCCTTGCAAAGCGCACTCGTGATATGACGCAATCACTCAATGCAAAGACGATGCCTGAATTTTTTGAAAAGAGATATGATAGCAAATACCTAAAGATTTATTCTGCAATAGTTATAGCATTCTTCATTATCCCTTATTGCACTTCAGTATATCAAGGTATTGGTTACATTATGGAAGCCGTACTTGGTATACCGTTTATATGGAGTGTAGTTATTATGGCAGTGCTTGTTGGAGCATATCTATTCGTAGGTGGATATTTTGCGAATGCAGTTTCCAACTTTATTCAAGGTATTATAATGCTCATTGGCGTTGTAATTATGATAGTACTAATGCTCAAAGCCCCCGAAGTTAACGGAATAGAAGGACTTCAAAAACTAATTGATAGTGGATACGGTTTCTTCCCATCAACTGAAAGTGCGACGGGTATGTGGTTTGATGCACCCGCAACGCAACTTATCTTTAACGTACTTCTTACTTCTATTGGTATTTGGGCAGTGCCACAATCGGTGCAAAAATTTTATGCAATCAAGAATGATAGGGCAATTACGCAAGGTACGGTTATATCATTCCTATTTGCTTTAATAGTAGGTGGCGGTGCATATTTTAACGGCTCACTTTCAAGACTTTTCTATCCCGAAATGCCACTTGAGGGTACCGCAAACATCATTCCAAACATACTTCTCAGCAACTCACTTATGAGTTACGCAGTACTTGGTATCATTTGCGTATTAGTACTTAGCGCAAGTATGTCAACGCTCTCTTCTCTTGCTCTCGTAAGCGCCTCAAGTATAGGTGTAGACGTATATAAAGGTTATATAAAGAAAGATGCAAACGACAAGAAGGTAGGTATTTTAGTGAGAATACTTTGTTTCGTTTTCGTTATACTTTCAGCAGTATTTGCTATCTTAGAGTTAGATGCAATCGTAACCTTAATGTCACTTAGTTGGGGTACGATGGCAGGTTGCTTTATTGGACCGTACGTTTACGGATTATATTGGAAAAAGGCAAACAAATACGGCACGTATGCATCAATTACCGTTGCATTACTTTTAACCATTATTCTCATTTTCGTGTTTGGAGCAATCACAGGTGGAAACACTTTTGGCTCACTCATAAGTCTTGGTATAAAGAAGAGTCCTATCATTGGCGTATTCTGTATGGCGTCCTCACTTATTACCACACCTGTTGCAAGTATATTAGGAAAGCTTATTGAAGATAAGGTACTCCAAAAAAAGAATGCTTAATTGAGTAAAAACGATAAAGAAAAAGGAACGAAATTTCGTTCCTTTTTCTTTATCGTTTTTACTCAATTAAGCA
>JAZQVF010000139.1:0-6994 GCA_045631675.1 Candidatus Stercoripulliclostridium sp. | reverse complement strand
TGTTAGTGTTATCAGTAGCAGGATACACTTTCCAAAAGTCATAATTTTTTTCTTTTTCCTTTTGAATACGAAGTGCCTCTTCTTTTTCTTCTTTTTGTTTTTTAATGCTATCTTGCAAGTCAACGTATTGTGAAGCAATATTCTTTTTTGACATAAATTTCTCCTTTTTTAAATATTAATTGTAATTGTAGATAAAAAATAACCAGCCACCGCAATGACAGCTATTAAAATAATAATACCTACCACTTTAATTATGGAAGGTAAAAAAGCTTTGATTAAGACTATTATCAAAATAACTCCAAAACCAATACCGATACATAACAAAATGAGTGTAAGTAAATTCATAGATCACCTCATATAATAAAGCATAGCGCAGTGATTATACCAACAATCAAACATAACAATATAAAGCCTATAAAGGGAGCCCCCTCTTTTAATGCCCAGATAGCACCACCTATAAATAGTAGTGCAACGAAACCGAGAATAATAATTAAAGCAAGCATAAACAACCCCTCCTTCTTTTTTTATTAAGAATATCACAAAATGAGATAATTGTCAATATCTCAAATAGAGATAGTGTATATTATTTTTATGAGATTAAAAGAGTTAAGAGAAAATTCTAAAGTTACTCAAACAGTAATTGCTGAGTATCTGAACATTAAGCAAAACACATACTCGCAGTATGAGTCAGGTGCAAGGCAATTGCCGATAGATGTATTGATTAAATTGGCAAAGTACTACAATGTAACGACAGATTATATTTTAGAATTAACTGATAGAATGATATAAATTTTAAATATTAAAGAGGTACACAATCTTAAATTTTTTAAAACGGTGTGCCTCTTATTTGTTATAGTAAAATCACAAGAGTTAGAATCTATTATAATTTTTAAGAAAATAAACAACTTACATTTTTCCGGTTAGCCACTCTTTAATATAGGCAGAGATGGGGGATAGGTTAAATAGGGGAGTAATGCCCAAATCTCTATATTTCTTAGTGCTTTCATAACTAACTTCTTGTCCAAGTCCGGTTAGGAATATTTTAATACCCCTTTCCTTGCAGTAAGCGTAGAAGTTAAGTGCTGCATCACTTGCAGTGTCAATGGTGCCACTGTGGAAGGAGTCCAAGAGAAGATATTTAACGCTACTTGGGAACTCAGGATATACCATACCTACGTATGGGTATATTCTATAAATAAAATCACATTGTGCACCTATGTTCAAACGGCCTACAGGCTCAAAATCGCCCTCTAAATCAACGAAGTCAGGGTTTGCTATAAACTTATCGTGTTCGTCTAAATGGCCGTAAGGCATGTCAAAAATGGAGTCTATCCTATCAGAGTAAACGTAGCCGGCTCTAAGTCTATTTGCCCTATGTACTTCGGTAAAGGTATCTTGCTTATTTTTGTAAACTACGAAAGAGCCACGCCCTGCCTTTTGTCTAATAAAGTTGATTGCGCCGTGCAAATTTTGAAGACCGTTTGCGCGCTCGTCTTCTATGGGGTAGTTAGAAGAAACTATGCAAACGGGAATAGTATCGTTTCCAAGTGCGTAGGTTAAGACGGATGCAGAATATTGGAGCGTATCGGTGCCGTGTGCAACTATAATGCCGTCGTAGCCGTCGTTAATATTGTCAAGTATAGAATTTACAAGGTCAACGTAGTTTTTACCAGTATTGTTTTCAGAAAGCACCATATAAGGGGTACGGGTTTCGTACTCAAAATCCATGCCGTATTTTTTTCTATAAGTTTCCATCAAAATAGATGGTTTACCGGTGTCAATTGAAATATAATTTCCTTTAACGGTGCTACCTATTGTACCACCTGCAAAAACGATTAAAATCTTCATATCCATATTCCTTCATTCTTAACTAAATTATATCACTCAAATAAGAATATTTGCAATTTAATTTATTATACTCGTAATATGCAAAAAACAACTATATATAAAGCATACGAATGGAATTGGAAATTATCCGTATTACTAATACTGATTATCTCAGCGCTACAACATTTTTTATACGACCTTGCCCCTAATTTTTTTACGGGTATTTTAGGTCCAAGGAATGAAAGTTTAGCAGAACATATCAAGATAGTTTACTATCCAACTTTAATTTGGTGGGTGATGACCTTTGTTGTGTTTGAAAGGCAACTTGGTCTAAACGGAGTTCGTTGGTTTATAGGTGGATGCGCTTCAACTATAATCAGCATATCACTCGTAACAATCTTGTTTTGTACTCTAATATACGGACTTTCGTTACCCATAGATAGTCTTTTGGTGCATTTAACAATAGAAATAGTATCCGTAATTAGCGCTCAAGCGATAGGGTATCACGTTTCAAGTAGGCATAAAGGAAGAAAGGTAATTCTTATAGTGCTGTTAGTTTTAGTTCTTATTGTTGCCATTCTAATTAGCGTTTTTTCCTATTATCCACTCAAACTACCAATTTTCATATCGCCATAATTGGGCGTAATGCTTGGTATGAATTTTCCTAAGTGTTAAATTACATATTTACTTTTGTAAATATTTATGCTAAAATCATTAGTAATGAATTCACTTTGGAGGGAACCAAATGTCTAAAGTAGCGAACAACGTAGCGATTGATAGTCAAGAAAGACTTTCTAAGCGCAACCTTTGGTCATTCAGTTTAGGTGGCGTAGGACGTGACCTAATGTACCAACTTTTCAACACTTATATGCTTACCTGCATTTTGCTCACTAAGGGTGTTAATACTGCAGAATTTGCTATCGTAGGTGTTGTTATTATGTGTTGCCGTATCTTTGACGCACTTAACGACCCCATTATGGGCTCTATAATTGAAATTACCCGTACTAAATGGGGTAAGTTCAAACCATGGATTATGATAGGCGCAATAACGAACTCTATAGTAGTATTCCTAATGTTCTGGGTACCACTGAAGGGCATGAGTTTCGTTATCTTCTTTGCCGTAATGTATATCATTTGGTCCATTACCTTCACTATGAACGACATAAGTTATTGGTCAATGTTACCATCTTTAACTTCTCACCACGAAGATAGAGATAAACTTTCATCAATTGCTAACATTTGTGCAGGTATCGGCGCAGGTCTTGCTACCATTATCGTTCCCACTCTCACCACTGGTGAAATGACCATTGGTGGCAGCGCAACCACTGCTTTCCCAGTTCTTGCAGTTGTTATCGGTTTAATCTTCATAGGTTGCCAACTTATGACGAGCCTAATCGTTAAGGAAAAACCACTACCCCCACTTGATCCTAACCGTCCAAAGAATAATCCTTTAAAGAAGATTTTCAAGGTGCTAAAGGGCAACGATCAACTTCGTTGGACTGCTATCATTATGTTCATTCACAATCTTGGTAGTTCCATTTTAGGTGGTCTTTCAACTTGGTACGTATATTTCCGTTTTGGATATGAAGGCGCACTCGTTTCACTATTTGGTATTCTTACCGGTATAGCAGGTGCAATCTTAGTTATCTATCCCTTGCTTGCAAGAAAGTTCAACCGCAGACAAATTTCCAAGATTTGCTTAATTTTAATTTATATTGGATACGGTTTAATGTTAGCAATTGGACTTGCAACTCAAAACGTTGAAGCAGACTGGGTATTCTATCCCATTGCTCTTTCAGGTGCCGCATGGGCAATCGGTCAAGCAGTATTCTATCAAGTACAAACCATCACTATTGCAAACTCCGTTGAATACAACGAATGGAAGACCGGCGAACGTGAAGAAGGCATCATCTTCTCCATTCGTCCCCTCGCTGCAAAGATGGGTTCTGCTGCTCAAATGGGTGTTGTTACCGTTATCCTTTCATTACTCAAGATTGCTGATATTACCGACAAGATTTCTGAACAAGAAAACCTTGCAAATATGGGACAAATTACTGCAGAAGTTAAACTTGCAAACATCAACGCAATCATTGCTCAAGTTCCCACTGAAATCACCACCTGGCTACTTGTTTGCATGACCGTTCTACCCATGATTATTATGACTATTACCGTAATAATCTATCTAAAGAAGAGCAAACTTGATGAAGCAATGTACGAACGTATGCGTGCAGATATTGAAGCAAGAAATAAGGGCATAGAAGAAGAGAGCAAACAAAAGGTAGTTGTTCTCAAGAAGGTTAAATTCTAAGCCGAGTTAAAACGAAAGAAAAAACGTTGACCGGCAAGCAAATGCTTGTCGGTTAACTATGTATGGAGACTATGAATTATCTATTCTTTGACATAGAATGTAGTGACGGAAAGCATATATGCAGTTTTGGTTACGTACTTACGGACCAAAACTTTTCCGTTTTAGAAAAGAAAGATATACTCATCAATCCTGAAGCCATTTTTCATACGGGTGCTTGGTCTAAGGCAAAAAGGGAGAAGAGCGAAAAGGATAGGGGAATAACCCTTGCTTACCCTAAAGAAGCCTTCCAAGCAGAGCCCAAATTTCCCCATTTCTATCATAAGATAAAAGAACTATTAACAAGGGAAGATACGTTGGTCGTAGGTTTTGCTTGCGACAACGATGCACGTTTTATAAATTGGGCATGCGAGCGCTATAAACTTGAGTTTATTTCCTATACCCTGTACGATATGCAAAGGGCATATAGGGAGTTAAACGAGATGCCGTCGCAACCATCACTTGATAAGGCTTTAGAAGAGTTTGGCTTGGATATTTCCGATCACGTTGCCCATAGAAGTGATGAAGACGCTGAAGTTACTATGCTTGTTGCAAAAGAGATGTGCAAGAAGATAGGTGTTGATTTCCTTGAATTAATTAAAAGGTATCCTTCTTGTGAAGGAGCCGTTAACGATGGCAATATAACCTTTAAGAAGGTTGATGGCTCAGTATGCGACGGTGGTCGTTATACAGGCTCAAATAACCTAAGAAGGAATTATAAGATATTCCAAAGCCACGTGCGCAAAACGAAGCCTAAGAAGGGCGCAAATCTTCCATTAAAAGGTCAAAAGATATGTTTTAGTACGGTGTTTGAAGATAAGCACTTTACTGAAATGCTTATACTAATAGACCTTATAGCGGAGAAGGGTGGAAAATGCGTAACGCGTGCGTCTGAGGCAACTATATACGTAACGGTTGAAAGCGAAAAGAAGTGTAGAAGGGAAAGGATAATTGAAGAAAGAATAATGAAAAGGGCATCCGTTCAAAAGGTAGCCTTAGAAAGATTTTTGAAGTCCATAGGAAGTTCTTACGACGACTTAATGACAAAGGGCGAAGAGTTTAGAAAGAGCCACATAGGAAAGATTTTAGAGTAATAAAGGCTACTTACGTATTAAATAAAAGGAAGAGAACCACCTTGCCAAATCCCTTATAGGGACTCGGATAGGTGGTTCTCTTTTACAAAAAAAGGAGGGATAAATCTATGACTACTCAATTTCAATTCCAAGTTTTTCCGGTTTTTTGGGTTGAAGTTTTGGTAGTGTAATAGTAAGGATGCCTGCGTCGTATTTTGCTTTCAAAGCACTTTCATCAATGCCGTCAACGTAATAACTGCGTTTTGAACTCATAGTGCGCTCTCTTCTTAGCACCTTGTCGCCGTCAGACTCTTTTGCCTTTCTTTCAGCGGTAATGGTGAGATACTTGTTTTCATACTCTACACATATATCGCTTTTTTCAAAGCCGGGAAGTTCAACGTCAATTAGATATTCGTTATCCCTTTCTATAATATCAGTTTTCATAAAGTCAAATTTTTCATAGTAAGGGGTAAAGAAATTGTCAAAGTTGTCAAACAAACTAAAGGGATTCCAAGTTCTTGTTGATAATGTTTTCATAATTTTCTCCTTATCATATAATTATTTTTGTTTTGTCAAAAGGCGTTTAGCAATCTTGTATATTGAGTGTTAGCACTCTCTACTCTTGACTGCTAAATTATATCGCGAGTTTTGGTGTTTGTCAATAGTTTGTGCAAAAATTTTTTTATTAAAATAAGGTTAAAGAAAAAAATAATTGGACTTTTTATTGAAACACTATTACATAGTGTTGTATAATTTAACTATGGAAAATATTAAGGATAAAAAAATAATATTGTTTGATCTTGACGGTACGATAACCGATTCGTATCCTGCAATTACCACTTCTTTTTTATATGCGATAAAGGATTATAACGTTAATCTTACCGATGAGGAATTGTCAAGCGTTATAGGCCCACCGTTAAAGGAAAGTTTTATGCGTCTTGTAGGCGCAGACCCTTTTGAGGCATGGGATTTAACTCTTAAATACCGTGAATACTACAATACGGGTGGAATGTATAACTGCAAGGTATACGATGGCATAGAAGACTGTTTAAAGTCCTTAAAAGATGCAGGTAAGCGTTTATGCATAGCAACGTCTAAACCAGAGCCACAATCTTGTGAAGTACTAAGGCATTTTGATTTATTAAAATACTTTGAACTTGTTGCTGCTGATGACAACAACTATTCTCGCCCCACAAAAGAGGCTGTAATCAAATATGCGTTAGAATTACTTGGCAACCCAGACGTTAAAGATTTAGTAATGGTAGGTGATCGCCGTTACGATATAGAAGGGGCTAAGAGTTTAGGTATAACGGGCGTAGGCGTTACTTTTGGGTTTGGCTCAAGCAAGGAATTGCAAGATGCAGGTGCTGACTATTTAGTAGCAAGCGCAAGGGAATTGAAGGAGTTGTTAATATAATGAAAGGATATAAAGTAGAAGGACATTTACACTTAAAGGGCAATAGTGGATGTGCTAAAACGGGTGTGGAAGAAACTTTGAAGATATATAAGCAAAAGGGCTATGATGCCATCATCGTAACCAATCACTTTAACACTAATTTATACAATAATTATTTTGTTGGAAGTGATGAAGAGAAGTTGGACACGTTCGTTAAGAGTTATGAAGAGATTAAGGCAAACACGGTAGGAATAAAGGTTTATTTTGGCGTTGAGTTTGCCTTAAGAGAGGACCATTACGGATTGCCTATAAAGAAAAAAGCGACTGAACTTCTCGTATACGGCATAACGCCCG
>JAZQVF010000138.1:0-3142 GCA_045631675.1 Candidatus Stercoripulliclostridium sp. | reverse complement strand
GTTTATCAATTTTGGTGGTTATTTAAAACGGCGGGTATACTTCTTGATAAGTTGACCGTCGGCAAAATTTACAAACTTTGCAAAAAAGAAAGTAAACTATCTAAAGAAGATATTTTACCAATTAAAGATGAAAAGGTCGTGCCTATTATCCTTAGAATGGTGGAAAAACTTTATGCAGGCAACGCCGATTTTACTCCTGACAAACCGGAATTTAGCGTCATTATGGCAACCGTTTCCATAATTGACGATATAATTAAAACGTTAAAAATCAATCTTAAAAAATTGATAGGCTATTCTTCCTTAAAAGAAATTGTAGAGCCTCTTGCTTACAACAATGGAATTGATGATTACAATGCAGTTATCAACCCGTTTGACGCACCTATAGAAAAAGAAACTTTGCCACAATTCAAGTCAAATAAGGGGTTAGGCGTAATACTTTCTTTGATTGCTATCTTGCTAATCTCTCTACCTATCATATTGCCCGTAGGCTTAGTTGTTGGCTTAATCATTTTGCTACGTGGTACTAAAACCTTTAATCCATATAGGGACTATAAGAAGGTACTTCCACCAAGAGTGCAAAATAAATAACATTTCGTTTTACCTTGTAAAACGCTCCTTTTAAAGCAGTATATTTATTTTAAGATCGACAATACTTAAATTCACTCTAAGAGCGCAAATTATTTTGCGCTTTTTGCATAGCAAAAATATATTTTCCGTTGACATACGCGCGTGCGTTGTCTATAATATATACGAATGCGTATGCGTACGCATATTAAATTAACGAAAAAACAATTCACAACGGAGGTTTTTCAATGAGCAAAAAAATGACTATTGATGGTAATACCGCTGCCTCTTACGTTGCTTACGCTTTTAGTGAAGTAGCAGCAATTTACCCCATTACCCCCTCCTCTCCCATGGCTGAGGTTGCTGACGAATGGTCAGCTCAGGGCGTAAAGAACATGTTCGGTCAACCCCTTAAGCTTGCTGAGCTTCAATCTGAAGCTGGTGCTGCTGGCGCTGTTCACGGCGCTCTTTGTGCTGGTGCTCTTACCACCACTTATACCGCATCACAAGGCTTGCTCCTTATGATCCCCAACATGTACAAGATCGCTGGCGAACTTATGCCTTGCGTATTCCACGTTTCTGCAAGAGCTCTTGCTGCTCACGCACTTAACATTTTCGGTGACCACGCAGACGTTATGGCTTGCCGTCAAACCGGTTTCGCAATGCTCGCATCTAACAGCGTTCAAGAAGCAATGGACCTCGCTCTCGTTGCTCACCTTTCAACCCTTGAAGCAAAAGTTCCCTTCCTTCACTTCTTTGATGGTTTCCGTACTTCTCACGAAGTTTCTAAGATTGACGCTATTGATTACGAAGATATGAAGGCTCTCGTTGATATGAAATATATTGACGATTTCCGCGCTCGCGCTCTTAACCCTGAACACCCCATTCAAAAGGGTACTGCTCAAAACGCAGACATTTACTTCCAAAACAGAGAAGCTTGCAACAAGTACTATGAAGCTGTTCCTGCAATCGTTTCTAAGTATATGGAAAAGGTTAGCGCTCTTACCGGCAGAAACTATCACCTATTTGACTACGTTGGCGCAGCTGACGCAGAAAAGGTTATCGTTATGATGGGTTCCGGTGCAGAAGCTGCTGAAGAAACCGTAAATTACCTAACCGCTAAGGGTCAAAAGGTTGGTCTCCTTAAGGTTAGACTTTACCGTCCCTTTGACACCGCTGCTTTCGCAAGTGCAATTCCTGCAACTGCTAAGTACATCACCGTTCTTGACAGAACTAAGGAAGCTGGTTCAATTGGCGAACCTCTTTACCTTGACGTTGTTGCTGCTCTTAAGGGCAAGACCGATGCAGTTATCCTCGGCGGACGTTATGGTCTCGGTTCAAAAGAATTCAACCCCACTATGGTTAACGCTATCTACAAGAACATGGGTGGAGAAAACAAGACCGGTTTCAGCGTAGGTATCGTTGACGATATTACCGGCAACTACCTCAAACTTGACGAATTCGTAGACGCTGCTCCTGCAGGTGCAATTAGTTGCAAGTTCTATGGTCTTGGTTCAGACGGTACCGTTGGTGCTAACAAGAACAGCATCAAGATTATCGGTGGACACACTGATAAGTATGCTCAAGCATATTTCGTATATGACTCCAAGAAGTCCGGTGGTATCACCATTTCTCACCTTCGTTTCGGCGATGCTCCCATCAAGAGCTCTTACCTAATTGATAGTGCAGACTTCGTTGCTTGCCATACCCCCAGTTACCTCTATCGTTACGATATGCTTTCTGACATTAAAGAAGGCGGTACCTTCCTACTCAACTCTATCTGGGAACCAGAAGAAATGGATAAGGAACTTCCTGCACAAGTTAAGAACGCTATCGCTAAGAAGAACCTCAAGTTCTACACCATTGATGGTAACAAAGTTATTAGCTCTATCGGCGCAACCAAGGGTGTTAACACCGTTATGCAAGCTGCATTCTTCAAGCTCGCAGAAGTTATCCCCTACGCAGACGCTGAAAAGTATATGAAAGAAGCTATCAAGAAGACCTACGGCAAGAAGGGTGATGCAGTTGTTAACATGAACTATGCTTGTGTTGACGGCGCTATCGCTGGCCTCAAGGAAGTTAAGTATCCTGCATCATGGGCAACCTGCACCGACGGCGCAGCTATGATTGAACCCGCTGATGACAAATACTTCCGCGAAGTTGTTAACCCCATCTTAAAGCAAGAAGGCGACAAACTTCCCGTTTCTGCTTTCAATGCTGACGGTTCCGTTCCAGTAGGCACCACCAAGTTTGAAAAGCGTGGTACCGCAGTTAAGGTTCCAGTATGGAACATTGCAAACTGTATTCAATGTAACCAATGTTCTTACGTATGTCCTCACGCAGTTATCCGTCCCGTTCTTGCAACCGAAGCTCAACTCGCAGGCGCTCCTGCAGGCTTTGACGTTAAGGATGCTGTTGGCTTCAAGGGCTACAAATATAGAATCCAAGTTTCTCCATACGATTGTACCGGTTGTGGTTCATGCGTAAACGCATGTATCGCTAAGACCAAGGCTCTTGAAATGAGACCTGTCGCAGAAGCAATCGCTCTTGACGCTGTAAACGCTGAATTTGCATTCAA
>JAZQVF010000137.1:0-7529 GCA_045631675.1 Candidatus Stercoripulliclostridium sp. | reverse complement strand
CGACCGAAATCGTTTGCTACTACGTTGTTAAGTTTTTCAATTAGTCCCTTTTCTACCCATTGATTGAAGAATTCAAGTTCATCAGGACAATTTGCCATAACTTCTTTAATGATAAACTTAATGAAATCTTCTGCAATTTCAATGATATCGTCTATTTCTGCAAAGCATACTTCGGGTTCAATGTGCCAGAATTCTGCTGCGTGACGGGTGGTGTTACTATGCTCTGCACGGAAAGTTGGTCCGAATGTATAAATCTTGCCAAGTCCCATTGCAGCCATTTCGCCTTCAAGTTGTGCAGATACGGTAAGACCTGCTTTCTTAGAGAAGAAATCGTTTGCATAGTATTCTTCTTCGTTTTGGAATTCAGTCTTCCAATCGTGAGTGGTAACCCTAAACATTTCGCCTGCACCCTCACAGTCGCTACCGGTAATGATTGGTGCGTGAACGTACTTGTATCCATTTAGGTGGAAATATTTATGAATTGCTTGTGCAAGTTCACTTCTTACTGCAAAAACGGATTCAAAATATCTCGTTCTAACCCTAAGGTGTGGAATAGTGCGCAAAAACTCTACGGTATGTCTTTTCTTTTGAAGTGGGAAATCGCTTGGGCAAGTTCCTAAAACTTCAATTTCACTAACTTGTACTTCGTATCCGTTACGCTCGGATACTACGAGTTGACCAACGGTCTTAAGAGAAGTTCCTACTGCCATTGCGTCTTTAAGTGCATCTGCACCAATTTTATCTTTATCTATGATTAGTTGTAAATTCTTGAGTGAAGTACCATCGTTGAGTTCAATAAACGCAACGGCCTTACTATCTCTTGCCGTTCTAACCCAACCACAAACGGTTATTTCCCCGTTTAAATAGTCGTTACCATTTTCAAGAATCTTCTTAATGTCTACGTGTTTCATAGTTCCCTCCGAAAGGTTAACTTATTTATTAAAATATTATTACAAATTTTCCACGTAAAGTCAAGAGTATATTTATATATGCGTGCGCATTAGTTTGTTAACTTTCTTTATTGTTACCTATTATTTACTAAAGTTGTATCTTGAATTATTTTTACTTTAATGATATTATAAAAGATATATTGGACGGATTGATTATGAATAAGCAAATTGAATATACTGAATTCACCCCCCTTCTTGACAAAAAAGGCAACCTTATTGCTAAAGGTTGGGCGCGCCATAATCTCTTTGAGTACAAAAGAGATCTTTGTAAACCGCGTTGGAGATTGAAAGAATGGGACTTCCATCAAGTGTCAGACGGAAGATATAAGGTACTTATCAACTTCTTCAACATAACCGTAGGCACTTCCGCCGCCGCCTCAATTCGCGACGTTACTACGGGTGAATTGATTGCAGAAAACGTTTGTATCATTCCTTTCACTCGCAACAAATTCCTTCCCCCTGAAATTGGAGATAGAAAAAATAAGTTAGAGTTTGACTCTAACGGCATAAAAATGGTATACGACACCAATCCCGATGAAGGTTATAGACACATCACGTTTGAGTCTACTTATAATGGCGAGCCTATAAAATACGACTTTACCGAAGAAATTCCAAAAGGCCACGAAAATATAACCATAGTTACACCGTTTAAGAAAAAGAATCAATTTTTCTTAACGACTAAGCAAAATTGTTTACCTACTGAAGGCTACGTTCAAATTGGTGACAAAAAAATATCCTTCTCTAAAGAAAACTCCTTTGGCGTTATGGATTGGGGCAGAGGCGTTTGGCCTCACAAGTGCGAATGGTATTGGGGAAACGGCTCTACCTACCTTTACGATGAAGAGGGAAATAAGCATACCTTTGGCTTTGAAATAACTTGGCTTATTGGCGACGACTCTTATGCAACTGAAACCTGCCTGTTCTACGATGGCAAAGCACATAAGATAGGAAAGGTGGACGTAAAGGAGTTCCCCGGCACAAAGGGTTGGACGGAACCTTGGGAATTCTTCTCAGAAGACGGAAGATTTGAAATGGTTATGACTCCCTTCTACGACGACCATTCATTCACTCTCAACAAGGACGTGCTTGGCACCGAATGCCATCAAGCACACGGCTTGTGGAACGGTACCGTAACCTTAGACGATGGTAAAGTATTAAAAATTGAAAATATGTACGCATTCTGTGAGTACGTTAAAAATAGTTGGTAAAACTTATTGGAGGCAATATGAAAACTTTTGGCAAACGTTTGGCTGTTTTAATGGTAGTATTAGTGCTTGCCGTATCCGGTGCAATCGTTGGCGTAATCGGTTCTAAGTCTTTAGAACCTAAGCCCGACGTAACCATTATGGTTATTTCCGATACTCACGTTTACTCAGAAGAGCAAGTGGGTAACCTTTGCGACGACTTCCTTGCTTTTGATGCAGCGCGCACCGGTAGAGTACAATACCTAACCGAGAGCGTTTTTAAAAACTCTCTAAAGTACATCGTTGATGCTAAGCCCGATGCACTACTTATCCCCGGCGATCTCGTAGACACCGGCGCAAAAGAAACCCATCAAGAAGTTGCAAATTATCTTAAAGAAGTAGAAAAAGCAGGCATTGAAGTCTTTGTCGTTCCTGGAAACCACGACATTGCAAAAACCGCTCTCGCTTTTAACGATGGCTATAAAAAGACCATTGAAGGCGCTAACTACGATGACTTTGAAGAGATTTATGCTGATTTCGGTTATAATCAAGCAGTAAAGAGCCATGATAGTAGCATTTCATACGCAACCAATCTCGGCGATAAATATAGAGTTATCTCTATTGACGCTACTCGCGCAAAAGCAGATCTTACCTTGAGCCCCAGTCTTATTAAGTGGACTAAGGAAGCCATTGAAGAAACAATCGCGGATGGCAGAATTCCAATTGCTATGAGCCACTATTCAATGGTAAGCCACTTCGGTGAACTCCTTTCCATTTTTACTAATGAGAAATCCTACATTAACGATGCGGAAAACTTCCGTGCAACCGTTATGGAAGCAGGTCTTAAGTACATCTTTACCGGTCATATGCACGCAAACGATATCGCAAGTTATACCGATGAGGACGGCAACGTATTGTTTGACGTTGAAACTGCATCTCTCGGTGGAGCCCCCTCTCCCATTAGAACGGTAAAATGTTTCGGTGAAGAATTTGAAATTGAAACTATCGGTCTTCCAGCACTTCAAGAAGACACCCTACCCTCATACCTACCCCAAGCAGAAAAAGATGCAATTCTTGAAGATTATCAAACCTATGCAAGACTCGGTGTTGGTAAAGATATGTGTGAAAATCTATTCTACGGTGGCAAACTTGCTACTTACGTTGATATGATTATAGGTGCTTTTGATATTGATACCACCACTCAAGGCGCAAAAACGCTTAGCAACGATTTCGTTGATATGGTGGAAAATCTACTAAACACCCCCCTATACGCTAAAGATGCAAACGGCAAGAAGAGTGTGGAAAGCGTTTGCAGTAGTTACGGCGTTACCTTCCCCGAAGTAAACGCTAAAACTGCTGGCGAATATATCTTCAATTTCGTTGTAGAATGGTTTGGTGGCGATGAAAGTTTGGTTGCAGGTAGCAATGAAGATTTAGCACTACGCTATACCATATACTTTGCTCTTGATGCAGTTGCTGACTTTGATTTATTCGGTAGACTCAACGCGCTCAATTCCAACGTTAAGGTCGTTGATCTCAAACCCGCAATGGCAAACCTATTTAAGAGTGGTAACTTAGACGTCGTTCAAAACGATTTACTACACAACGTTCTAAATTCCGTTCCCGCAATTAAAGATTCTATCATCGGTGGTATCGCAAATAGTAGTTCACAAGGCATAATTGACTCACTTGCACTTATTTTACCAAATCTAAACCTTTACGGACTAAAACTTGGTGGCTTAATTGACACGAAAGCGGGCGCTATTAGTTTTGGTTTTATCTTTGATTTAGCAGTTGGCAACGTTGGCGCAGGTATCATTAACGACTTTAGTGAACCCGACAACAACGTAACCCTTTATCCATATTTTGAAGAATAATTAATTTAGTTCAAAATAAAAATGGCTCTCAACCGAGAGCCATTTTTTGTTGTGCTTTTTTAAGCCCAAGCCGTACCGTTGTAGGTGTAGGTCGTACCCTTGCTTGCTGAAGTGGTGCTACCACTTGCATTGAATAGGTCAAGGTTTCTTACAACTGAGCCACTTTCCGTGAAGGTGAAGTACATGGTTAACTTGCCTACAAATCCTGAGCCGGTTGCCATTGATCCCGTACCTTCAATAGATTTTACGGAAGTTATGGTTGCGTTAGAGCCTATTACCACTTTACCACCGTTTACGCCGTAAACACTGCCACCTAAACTGCCGTTTACGTTCATAGTGCCTTCAACGATAACTTTAGCGTCGCCCCTACCTGCGGGATATGGATATTGTGAAATGTCGCTAAAGCCTTCTTTATACGTAACGATTGTGCCATTCATATTATAGGTTGCACCACTCTTAACGGTAATGGTTGCCCCGGGCATCAATTTATACTTATACGTTTGGGTGAATGAACCACTATTGACAACGATATCTATCGTACCGTTAATTGCGAATAATACCTTTTCGGTGGTCATAGCAACCGTCTTTGCAAGAACTAAAACGCTAAGGGAAGTGTATCCGTCTATAATTTGTCCGTCCGTGGTGATTTTTACCCTTCCGTTTGCATAGGTCTTGGTTACCTTGTCGGTTTCAGTCGTCATACGAATAATACCACTATCTGCAACCGTTGAAGAAGATATAATGTTGAAGTAAGCCTTGCTAACCTTAGCCTTAACGACGTCCATTCCAAATGCAGATTGCTTACTCGTTCCTATCTTAATTACGCCACGCAAGGAAGATCCGTATTGTAGTTCCAACTTAGATTGAATTGCGCGTAGTTGATATTGGCTAAATGGGAACATGTTTGGGTTTGAAACGGAAAGAGTGCCACTGGACATTAATTGCGTAGATCTAAGACTTGTAGTTCCCATAAAGCGAACTGAAGAAATAGTTCCACCTACCCAACCTTCTAAATACATATTTTCCGTTATTTGTGTTGACCCGGTTGCAGTAACTTGACCTGCGCCCTTGATGTATCCGTAAACGTTAATTACTGCATTAGATGCCGTAACGTTACCATTTAAATTTATTTCTGCATAATTTCCCGTTACGTCGTTTTGTTTTGTTCCAGTTCCACGCTTACCCGTTACTGCGCCAACCGTCAAAGTACCGGATACGTTAAGGTTTACAATACTTGGAACCGTAAGGGTTAAGTAGAGTGCCGCCCCACCGTCACCTTCTGGGTGAGCAGTATAATTTGCAGAGCCATCCTCACCTTCTTCAATAAAGCCGGTAGTATCGGTTGCGTTGTATGGTAATAAAAGCGTTACACCACTCTTTACGGTATAGTAAGCAACGTCGTTGTAATAATATGAAATTACTTCTGCTTGCATTGCAAAACTCGTATTGCTCTTTACTATAACGTTACCTGAACTTGCCACGTATAGGGCATCTTCGGGAGTATACAACGTTCCACCCACGTCTACACTCTTATATTTGAGGAAGTACCCTACGAATTGCTCGCCGTCTTCCGTATTGAGTATATAGTTGTCGGACATGAATGCCATTACCGTATAATAGGAGCCTGGGGTAAATACGTTGTTGTTAGAGTAAACTATCGTATAGTTGCCACTTGCACCTATTGCTCTCTTAGCAACGCCGTCTTCCCACCACCAAATGGTAGGTGAAATAGTGTAACTTGGGTTAAGATTGGTGCTATTTACGTCTATTTCACTTTCAATTTCGTAAATTTCATCTACAGCGAAGATTTCTGAAGATAGGGTTACTGTTGCAGGTGAAAGGGTTACTGAAACTGAAATTTCTACGTCGTAATAGTTTTCTCTATCTGCATTGTAACAAGCGATATAAGTCGTGGTCTTAACGACGGGAACGGTGCCTTCAACTTTCCAACGATATACGCCGTCTTCATTGTTTTCAAACAAGTAATCTGCTCCAAGCGTCTTATCGGGAGAATATACGCCACTGAAAGTGCCACCGTCGTATACTATAGTGCTTTCATCATAAGTTGCCTTGTCCATCTTTAAGGTGATGGTTGCACTCGTAAGTTTATAGTTGCCGTCGCTTGTAGATGCCGTCGTAGTATAATTACCTGCGTTGTGGAATCTATTTGGTGTAGAGTTAGATGCTTTGAAAGAAACGGTTGCTTCAATAGTTTCGCCATAAATATCAACGTAGGTTGCACCTATTAAAGACGAACGATCCGTATCGTTGTAAACGTAGGTTGCATCATTGCCACTCCAAGTTACTTCAACACTCTTTTGTCCTACCTTGATTGTTCCGTTTACAATGCTCAACTCGTATTTTTGAGAAGATGCAGTGAGGTTGATTGCATAACTACCAACGCTATTACCCCTTACGTAAGAGGTCGTTAGTTCATAACTACCGATGGTATCAACGGTATCGTTGTATGCAAGTACGCTTGGAACAGCCACCAATTCGGGAGTGTTATCGCCGAAAGTTACGTTAAAGTTCTTTGCGCTAAGAGTCATTGCCTTTTTGTTTACGGTAAGCGTACCCTTCGTTGTACTTATCTTATAGTTACCTAAACTCAACAAAGGTTCAACGTCATAAACGCCTGCAATAGCAGTCCTATCTTCAACGAATAGGCAGTTGTAAAGAATTTGAGTGCCAAGTGATGCTATGGTTTCCCCTTTTACAAGACCATCTACGTCAGATTCAAAGACAGGCTTTGCATCACCAAAGGTGATAGTATAACTCTTTGCACTAACCGTTAGTGCCTTTCTATTAACCACGTACGTTGAAGTGTTTACCGTTAACGCATAGTTTTGCGTAGAACTAATGCCGGTTGCAATTAGGTCATACTTATCAGCATTGCCTACGTATCCGTCTGCAACGATTTTCAAGGTTCCAAGTGCGCTTGCGTCTTCATCGTATGCAAAGACGGATTCGCCGTCCTTATAAGCCGTGAAGTAATAGGTGAACTCAGGGTCGTCATCACCATAGGTGATGGTTTGAGGATTAATGGTAAGAGTTACCGCTCTTGGACTAATTACCAAAGTGCCTTCAGTATAACTAATTTCATAGTTGGTTGATTCTGCACCTGCACCTGAAAGCGTATAAGTGTCTGCCCCTTGACCTGCAGTATATCCTGAAAGAACAAGGTTGCTGATAGCAAGTGAAGGATTATTTTTTTCTTCTCCAACCAAACCGTCGTAAGTAAATACAACTTCGTAGGTTTCGCCATATACGAGTGAGTCGCCCTCAACTCCGATAGTTAAAGCCTTTTTGCCTACGATTAAGTAGCCGTTCGTTACGGTTAGGTCGTAGTTTATTGATTCATAGCCACTTACTACTACTTCGTATTCTCCTACGTTTGAGCCCACTCTATAGTCGGAGGTGAAACTTGCGTTTGCAGTTAGCAACGTTTGGTTGATGCTATCTCCATCTACCAAGCCTTCTGCTACGAGCAACGATGCAAATTCGTTGTTGTTTGGATA
>JAZQVF010000136.1:0-3769 GCA_045631675.1 Candidatus Stercoripulliclostridium sp. | reverse complement strand
TGAAATTGCAGAAGATTTCATTAAGTTTATCATTAAAGAAGTTATGGCAAATTGTCCTGATGAACTTGAATTCTTCAATCAATGGGTAGAAAAGGGACTAATTGAAAAACTTAACAACGTAGTAGCAAACGATTTCGGTCGCCTTACCTACACTGAAGCAGTTGAAATTTTGAAGAATTGTGGAAGAGAATTCAAATATCCCGTAGAATGGGGCGTAGGTCTTCAAACCGAACACGAGAAGTATCTTGCAGACGAATATCTCGGCAAGCCTGTGTTCATTGTTGACTATCCTGCAGACATCAAGTCATTCTATATGAAACAAAATGCAGACGGCAAAACCGTTGCTGCAACCGACCTATTAGTTCCCGGCCTTGGCGAAATTATCGGCGGATCTGAAAGAGAATGGGATATGGAAAAATTGCTTTCAGCAATGCAAAAACGCAATATGCCTACCGAAGGTTACGAAGAATATCTTGACACTCGTAAGTATGGTAGCGTACCGCACTCAGGTTTCGGTTTGGGCTTTGATAGAATGCTTATGTACATTACCGGCGTACAAAACATTCGCGACACCCTAATGTTCCCAAGAACGGTTGGCTCACTATAAGACTTATAGCATCTTAAAGAGGTAACGACAAATGAGTAAAGTAATAGTACCCGAAGGATATAAGGCAGTGCTTGGTATCTATGATACCCAAACTGCAATCGGCATTTTAAAGCGCACTTTTGAAGACAAACTATGTCTTGCTTTGAATTTAAAGCGTGTATCTGCCCCTTTGTTTGTTGATCCTAATACGGGTATGAACGACGACCTTAGTGGCGTAGAAAGAGCAGTATCTTTTGATATTAAGGAAAACGGTAGAGAGGCAGCAATCGTACACTCCCTTGCTAAGTGGAAGAGAGTTGCGCTTAAAGAGTACGGATTTTCTGCAGGCGAAGGTATCTATACCGATATGAACGCAATTCGTAGAGATGAAGAACTTGATAACCTACACTCTATCTACGTTGACCAATGGGACTGGGAAAAGATCGTTACCAAAGAAACTCGTACCATTGATTATCTAAAGAGAGTTGTTAAGTGTATAGTAGGTGCTATATGCGAAACTATGGACGTGTTAAAATGTCGTTATCCACAACTTAACGTAAAGTTGAAGAGAACGGTCAAGTTTATAACTTCTCAAGAACTTGAAGACCTATATCCAAACTTAACGCCCAAGGAAAGGGAAAATGCAGTGGTAAAGGAATTCGGTACCGTATTCATTATGCAAATAGGCAAAACGCTCAAGAGTGGCAAAAAGCACGATGGACGCGCTCCCGACTATGACGACTGGGATTTAAACGGAGATATTTTCTTCTGGCACGAAACTTTAGGCTGTGCAATGGAAATCAGTTCAATGGGCATTCGCGTTGATGAAAAGTCACTTGACAAGCAACTTAGTGAATCGGGCAAGAATGAAAGAAGGGAACTTCTTTTCCATAAGGCACTCTTAAATGGCGAACTACCTTTAACGATGGGTGGTGGCATCGGTCAGTCAAGACTAAGTATGTTAATGTTACAAAAGGCACATATCGGTGAAGTTCAAGTTTCACTTTGGGACGAACATACTCACGAAATTTGCCGTAACAACGGAATACATTTACTATAAAAAGCAGGCTCACGTTGTGTGAGCCTTTTTAAAAGGAAATTATGGATAAATATTTACCAATCAAGGAACTTTCACCAAGTGGATACGCACTCGCGTTAAAGGCGCTACAAAACGCTCTTGCAGACGGTCGGTACGATCTTGAAGATGGCGCGTACGCATTCATTAGCACCTATAAAACCAAGACCATAGAAGAAGGTTTATACGAGGCGCACAAGGAGTACGTTGACGTTCAACTTATCTTAGAAGGAAAAGAGATAATAGGCGTTACGAGCCTTGATGAAATGCACCGTGGCGAATGCGTAAAACCCTATGAATACGACATTGAACTTTATAGAGTGAGTGGTGGAAAACTCTATAATTTAGAAGTTGGCGACTACCTAATTTTAACGCCAAACGACGGACATATGCCAGGTGTTAGCGAAACTCCCGCGACCACAAAAAAACTTGTTCTAAAGATACCTTATAGGGGGGGTAGACAATGGTAAACTATATTGACGCCACTTTTGAAGAAATTAAAAACGGGAACTTTAAACTCTACGATGGGAACCCCATAATTGAGTGTTTTGGAATTAGCCCCGTCATTGCTGACCCAAGTTTGATTAGCAAGGAAAACTCTCACGACGGCAAGTTTCACCTATTTGCACACGCGCTTTTAGGAGTCTATTCTTTTTCAAGTGACGATGGTTTGAGTTGGAAAAGGGAAGGTCGCGTGGTGCCACGCGCAATGCGACCTGACTGCAACTACGTAGACGGTACTTACTATCTCTACTACGAGCAAACGGAGTCCTTGTTCAAAAAAGCACTTTCCTTCCTTGGTGGAAAGTGGAAATCTAAGATATATCTTATCACTTCCAAAGACCTAAAAACTTGGAGCGAGCCAAAACTCATAATAGACGCTGATAGGGGATATATGAGTGATGACAAAGGCACTTCCATTTCCAATCCTTTCTTAACGGAATTTGACGGCAAATATCGGTTGTATTTTTCAGCAGGTCTAACCTTTATAAAGGATTGTGGATTTAGTGAGCCAACGCATATATCCTATGCAGAAAGCGACTCGTTAGAAGGTGGCTTTATAACGAGAGAAGAGCCCATCATTTCGCCCGATAAAGATAGCAAATATCTAAATCTTTGCTCGGGTTGCATTAAGGTATATAAACTAAAAGATTGTTACGTAGCCCTTCAAAACGGAATTTATAAAGAGTGGGATAAATCACATTCAACCATAATGCTACTTAAGTCTCAAGATGGCGTAAACTTTAACTTTGAAAAGATATTATTAGAGCCACAACAAACTAACGATAGAAAAAAAGGGTGGATGGCGCAATACGTTTATGCGTGCAACCTTATAAAGCATGATGGAGAGTTATATCTTTACTTTAACGCAAGAAACGTAAGCAATAATATTCAAGGTAGAGAACATATAGGAGTATATACCACTAAAAAATAAAAAAGGCACCGCAAGGTGCTTTTGTTTTGAGATAAACCCCCTTTTCAAAGGGAAAGATTTGTGATATTATGTAATTATCAAAAGAAAGGAGAACTAATTATGTTTTTTGGAGATGGCTCACAAGCGGCAAAAGATGCAGTGCAAGCGGTTGTACCACGTAGTTTAGAAAACTTCAACTGGACCTTTATCTTCATACTTGCAGTAGTATTTTACGTTTATTGGACGGAATTCAAGGCAAAGAATTGGAGAGGAATTATCGCAGGTATTTCACTCTATTCCGTACACTGGTTTTATGAAATTATGAATGCAATCATCGGGCATGCAACGGGATATCCTTTATGGACGGTTTCAAACGCAAGCAGTTCATTCGTGCTCTTGGTCGGCGTATCTTGGGAACTTTCAATGATGTTTTCAATAGCAGGTATCATTGGCTCTAAGATGATGCCCGCAGACCCCAACAAGAGATTGTTCGTAACCGATAAATTCAAAGGTGTATCATTCAAACTTGTAAATGCAATAGGAATGGCAGCGTTGTTTTCAGTTATTGAAATATTCCTTGCAGCAACTCCTGCGTTCATTTGGGTATATAAGTGGTGGGGTTGTATCCCAGTGTTCATTACGACCTATATCCCATTCTTCCTTGCAGCAAACTACGTGCCGGATTTGAAGCCTA
>JAZQVF010000135.1:0-2798 GCA_045631675.1 Candidatus Stercoripulliclostridium sp. | reverse complement strand
AACCTTAACGTTAGGGGAATTGAGCAAGATAAACGGTGCGCTTGACCGTGTTTTAAGGCAATATAAGATTAATAAGGCGAAGGAAGACAGTTATCGCCAACAACAACTTATCTTAAAGCAAATGGAAGAAGAGCGCATTGCCAAGCGCTTAGCGCTCCGTGAAAAGAAGGATATTGAAAGAAAGGCACGCCAAGAAGAGGCTCGCCGTAGGCTTGAGTTAAGAAAGCAAGAAGCGGAGCACAAACTCCGTATGAGAAAACTTGAAGTCCAACAAGTTTTGGAAACCAAGCGCAAGGAAAAAGAGGCTAAATTAGAGGCAAAGCAAGCCGAAATAAGGCAAAAAGAAGAACTTGCACGTTTAGAACGTGAGAGAATGGAGTTGGAAGCACAGCGCCTACAAACTCGTGAAAAGATAAAAGAACTTCGTGACGTCCAAGAAAGAAGAATGGCGGATGAAAGCCGTATTTCTAAAGAAAAGGACGAGGCAATGCGTTTGTCCTACGAGCAATTCAAGTTAAAGGAAACCATTGCAAGTGATAAACTTCGTTATTCTCAAGCGCAATATGAAATTGCAATGCGCCGTTTCAAAGAAGAAGAGCAAGCGCTTGAAGAAGAGCGTAGAGCGCACGTAAACAGAATGGCTGAGGCAACTTCCGAAAGAGCAAAGAAAGAAGAAGAAGTACGCGTTTTAGAGCGTTTAGCAGAAGAAAAAGAGAAGTCGTCTAAAGAAGTTGATGAGTTAAAGGTTGCAACCCTTCAAAAGATGAAAGAAGACTCCGAGGCTTATTGGTTAGAAGAGCAACGTCTTGCAACCGAACTTTCCATCAAGTTGAAACTTGATGCTCTCCGTCGTTATGAAAACGAAGAAACTAAGGCAATCGTTCAAATGCGCGACGAGGCATCAAAGGCAATAAGGCAAGTTGAGCAAGGCTTTAACCAAAGGCTAACCGTTGAAGAGATGACGACGGTAGACACCCTTCTTCAAATTGCAAGGAAGAATATGTCAGAAGATGCCATACTTGAAGCGTTGAGGGAATTTGATAAATCCGTACGCAAGCGTTCAAGAAAGCGTAAGTTAATGAAATTAAAGGAAAAACTCTTTAAAAAGTAGTCCCAATGGCAAAGAAAGTTAGCGTAAAAAAGGTTATTAGTATCATAAGCACCGTTATACTTACGGTGACTTTTGTTTTTGCGCTAGTTTCCTTGTCCTACGTATTAATTCAAACGTTATCTGGTAAAGAGGCGTCGTTGTTTGGTTTAAAACTCTACTACGTAGAGAGTGATAGCATGGCACCCACCATAGAAAAAGGGGATATGATAATAAGTAGGGTGCTAAAAGATGACTTGGATTACGTTGAAATAGATACTCTTATAAACGTAGGCGACGTAATAACTTTCACGCAAGAAGTTAAGGGAATAACCATAAACAACACGCACAGGGTAGTCAAGGACGTCTATTTTGACAGTGAACTTGGCTGTCATTGTGTAGTTACAAAGGGCGACAATCCCTCTGCCCCCGAAGACAAGCCGTTGCCAATAACGGCAATTCGTTCCAAGATGCTCCTTGAAACGGACAATTTAAGTTCCATTTATGAATTTTTAGGTTCCACTTCAGGAATCGCCATAGCGCTCGTTTTGCCTATGGTATTACTTCTTATAACCACCATTTACAATTTTGTCATGCGCCTAAAATCTCCTGCGCAAGAGGATTCTTCCAAGCAATCTCCTTCTTCTTCCCTTTCTACTCGTGAAGAAGAACTCAAACGCCAAGCGATAGAAGAATACCTAAAAGCGCAAGCGATCAAGGAATATCTTGAAAATAACAAAAACGACAATTCGGAAACCTAATATTCGACATTAAGGTTCCCTAATTGTATATAATTACTTTGTAATTGCAAGGAATTCATTGCTGAATAGGTTAAAAAATCTCAAATTTTTAGTAGTATTTATTCCATTTAATTTTTTTCTAAAAAGTATAATATTAGTAAAATTTTTCTATTTTGCTTGCATTATATCGCGCACGTATATATAATATACACACGCAAGCGCGAATAAAATTTTATCTATGCGAGTATAATAATGGCAAAACAAAAGCAAACAACAAAACTTCTTCTTACCTTCACAGCCTTTTTGGTTGTGTTTGTTGTTGCAACTGCCATTTTTGCTTCATCTCCAACGGCTATTTTAGGTGCAAATGCAGCAACTGCATCTATGAGCGTTCCAAACGACCCACAAAGCAACGTTTCTGCAATTTCTATCTCTCGTTTTAACGATAGAACGACTTACACTCAAGGTCAAATTGGCAATATTAATCTTGATACCCAATATACCGACACCATCACCAACTTTTCAACGGCAGACGATACTCTAAGAACTGAAGAAACCCAAGAATTCACTTCAAACAATTCTTGGCATAGAACGATGGTTAGTGAAAGCAGTCCAAGTGGCGTTAATGCTCTAATTGACGTTGCTTTGTTCTACTACACCTATAGAATTGACGATGCACTTTATAACTCTTTAATGGCAGGGGAAACCCTTCTTGACTTGTCTGCAGAGGCAAAAGGTGGTTATAAAACAGGCTCCGCTGGCGACATTTTCACTATGCTTTATGCAGGCATTGGTGTTGCAAGCAGTAACTCAGATGCTTTAAAGTTAGATGGCTTTACTCAAACCGTTGGAGCAGTTGGTAATTCATCGATAATTTATAATAGTGCATACGGCGATTTAAGTGTTCCGGAAATTTCTTCTTTGAACTTTGGTAGCAGTTCTAACAATACTACCCAAAAGATAGAAAAGAC
>JAZQVF010000134.1:0-1603 GCA_045631675.1 Candidatus Stercoripulliclostridium sp. | reverse complement strand
CAAAAACCCCGTCAGGGCGCAGTAGGGAACTACAGCAACCCTTCGGGGTTTTCATTTTGCCTTGTCTTTCATCTAAACTAACGCGTTTTACTTTGACCTTGTTTGGGAGAGAAATAGTCCAAACTTTATTTCTTCTAATATCGCGTATTTTAGCGAATAACTTTTCCTTCATTCTTCATCTAAACTAACGCGTTTTACCGAAACCTTGTTTGAGAAAGAAATAGTTCAAACATTACTTCTTCTTATATCGCGTATTTAGCGAATAACTTTTCCTTATTGCAACTGCTTGCAGTCTTATTTCTTAATACTCAAGACACTTTAGTATAATTTTAGTAAAATGTGCGCGCATACGTGTTGTCATACGCGCGTGCGTATGTTATAATAGGCGCACATATATGTATCTACGCGCGTGGGGCGCGTAATTAAGAGGCGTTATGAACAAAAAACTTATTTTAATTATTCTTGCAATGGTTTTGGTCATTTCATCTACCTTTGTCCTTGTTTCTTGTGGAGAAGAGGTGAATATTGACCACGTAGAAATTTATTCTATGCCCAAAACCCAGTATGCTCTTGGCGAATCACTTGACATTAGTGACGCTAAACTTCTCGTCGTATACAAAAACAATACTGAAGAAATTATTGATATTACTTCAAGTATGCTTTCTGGATACGATGCAAACGTGTTAGGTGAGCAATACATAAGGGTTTATTATCAAAACCATAGCACTATCTTTACGGTAAAGGTAACTCGTGCACCACTTTCACACGTTGAACTCGTTACCGTAGATAGCAACCTTAATTATATTGAAGGACAACCTTTACGTACTGAAGGCAATTATATGCTCATCAACTTCAGTGATGGTTCATCTGAACGCATCAACGTAACTAAGGATATGTGTACCGGTTACGATGCTTATAGAATAGGTAATCAAATTATTAACGTCGTTGGATATCTTGATGGTATTGAATATAATTCATCATTTGCAGTAACTGTAACTGCACGTGAACTTATCGGTATAGAAGTCACCACCGCCCCCACAAAACAAATTTATTACGTTGGTGATAGCGTCCTCGATCTAACCGGTGGTGAATTATTCTTAAAGTACAATAGTGGATATTCCACCTATATTGATATGACTGACGTAGACGGCAACGCTATTGAAGGTCTTGAAGTTTCATGGGATAGTTCAGTGGTAAACAATCGTACTGCGGTTACCGTAAGTTACGGCTATCAAACCACAACCTTCCAAGTACAAGTTAAAATTAGAGACGTTGGTTCATACGAAATTTTAACTCCTGCAAAAGAACAAATGCAAAATCTTGCCCTTGATCTTACGGGTACCAAGATTAAAATTAACTATAACAACGGCGAAAGCGAAGAAGTAACGTTACCAAACGACAAAGTTAGCGTAGTTGGTTACGATAGTTCTAAAGCAGGTACTCAACAAGTAGTTCTCGCCTTTAGTTACGGTGGTGTAGCGCTTACTACTCAAGGCATAATGGAAATAAGCGTTGCTGAAAGAGAGGCAATCGGCTTAGAAATGGTTAATACCCCCGTCATTTATCAAGATACTGAATTTGACGTTAGTGAATTCACTGCACG
>JAZQVF010000133.1:0-1904 GCA_045631675.1 Candidatus Stercoripulliclostridium sp. | reverse complement strand
ACTCTTTTCGTTGTTCTTAGAAAGTTTTATTGCAGCATTCAAAATTAGTGCGGCAACGGCACTTCTAATGCCAAGGAAGGCCCATTTGACGTACTTGTTATTACCAAATTCTTCTATTGCAAGAGAGATAAGGGAAATGATGATAATTGACGGTAGCATAACTGCAATGCTTGCAACGAATGCGCCCATAACGCCTGCTACCTTTGCGCCAACGTAGGTTGCGGTGTTTAGTGCAATAACGCCGGGGGTAGACTCTGCAATAGCAATTACGTCAAGCATTTCTTGGTCGTCTATCCACTTCTTTTTTTCTACCATTTCTCTATGAATTAGACCTACCATAGCGTAACCCCCGCCAAAGGTAAAAGCGCCAATCCTAAAGAATGTTAGGAAAAGTTTTAACGTTCTTTTCAGTTTTTCTTTTAGGCTAATTTTCATCGTTGTTTACCTTAGGTGGGAATAAATTATATCTTTCCGGGTGAGTGATTGCAGAAAACATCCTATCTTTTGCAAAGGGGATATCCTTAGTAATATGAGAGCATAGGTCCTTCATATACTGTCTTTGTGAAGTATGGTCCATAGGGCAGGGATTGTGTACAAGGGGAAGATTTAACCTTTTTGCTACACCCTTAATGTCCCCTTCTGGACAGTAAACAAGTGGGCGAATGAGCGTCATATCCGTCCTTGACATATAGCCCGTAGGTTGGAAAGTGGAAAGCCTACCTTCATATATGAAAGAAAGAAGGAAAGTTTCAGTAACGTCGTCTGCATTATGACCAAGTGCAAGTTTATTTGCACCAATTTCATTGCATTTTGTATTCAAAGCGCCCCTACGCATTTTTGAGCAAAGAGAGCAGGGGCGATCTTCCTTGCGTTCTTCAAAGATGATTTCTGCAATTTGTGTCTTTTCGCAGTAATACTCAACGTTTAGGTCTTCGCAATATTGTCTTAAAGCCTCGGCCTCTTCCTTGCTACTATCTTTAAAGCCCATATCAATTCTTATTGCACTTAGTTTATAAGAAACGGGGGAGAATCTTCTAAGCATAGCAAGAGCAGTAAGGAGTACTAAACTATCCTTACCACCACTAAGACCAACTGCAACGTGGTCGCCTTCTTGAATCATATCGTAGTCGTTCAACGCTCTACGCATATAACCCATAATTTTACGCATTACTTTACTTCTTTCATCCATACTAAGATTATACACTTTTATATATATAAAAGCAAACAACAAAAATCAGTTGCATAGCAAAAAATAAAGATATATAATAAATATGCAACAAAACAAGTAAAATTTATAGGAGAAACACTATGATCACCAAGAATACAGTAATCGGCGAAGTATTAGATAACGCAAAGAACCCCGAAGCAGTAGCAACTCTTCTCGTTGAAAAGTTTGGTATGCATTGCTTACATTGCCCTTGCTCAAGAATGGAAACCATTGAACAAGCAGCAGCTGTACACGGCTATGATGCAGACGCACTCATCAACGCACTCGTAGAGGTAGACAAATAACAAATTTTAGGCTTTTAGCCTAATAATGGAGTATGGTGTAATGGCAACACAAGGGACTCTGACCCCCTTGACGTAAGTTCGATTCTTACTACTCCTGCCAAAAATCGACAAGTTTCAAAAGAGGCTTGTCGATTTTACTTTTTCACTTTTCACTCTTCATTTTTCACTAAAAACCTTTGTCGATTTTTGGGAAGTAAAAAGTAATAGTGAATAGTGAAAAGGTATTGTAGTAAAGTTTTCCCCTCTAAACCTTAATTTTCCCATCTTGACATATTTACCTATTTTAGGTAAAATATATATACAAACCCCCAAACGAGGTGATTTCTATGCCCAAACAACATATTGTTGCACTACTTTATGATTTTGATAAGACCCTTTGTACTCGTGATATG
>JAZQVF010000132.1:0-4814 GCA_045631675.1 Candidatus Stercoripulliclostridium sp. | reverse complement strand
CATTGGGGTACTTTGTGGACCGATTGTCTGGGATTCATTTCCCAGAAGTAAAATATTTGAAGAGGCAAATACCTTCGCAGCCTCTAATGACACTTCAACATCTCCTTTAATTAGAATTCTCTTTGCCGCTTCTGGGTTCTGCTTTTTTGCTTTTTCAAGTATCTGGGAAGCATTATCACCCGTGACAATCCCATGATGCTCTGCCACATAAGCCATTCCCACAAATGCCTCTAAACATATTTCATCTATAGTTTTTCCATCTTTAATAAAATGAAATGGTGCATCTATATGTGTGCCGTTATGTGCACACATGCTAAAAGCAGTTAAATTATATACTTCACCTTCTTGCATTGATTTCAGTACTATTTTCTCTGGTACAGGGTCACCAGGATATACTTCGCAACTGAAAACCTCTTGAGAAATATCATAGATTTTCATTGAATATTCTCCTCGTCAAATTCTTATTTATCAGTGAGTTTATTATATCAAACAAGTAAATTAAATTCAAACTATTATGCGTGGGCAAAAGAAACCTCGACTTACGTTAAAGTCGAGGTTTCTAAACTATTTAATTAAAATCCCTATGGAAAGAGCGATAAAGCACCGTTGTTTTTTATGGATAAAATCTTTTAAAGCGTTAATAATTCTATCGTTTAAGGAGGGAATTATGAACGACACAGTTAAATTACTAAGAGAATG
Organism: Candidatus Stercoripulliclostridium sp.; assembly: GCA_045631675.1. GTDB lineage: Bacteria > Bacillota > Clostridia > Christensenellales > DTU072 > Stercoripulliclostridium_A. Next base: position 4,115 of record JAZQVF010000132.1, on the reverse strand, counting down.
TGATGCAGGTATTGAGATGGGAGTTGCTACCATCAACGAAGTTTTAGACGACGTAGAAAACGATGAACTTAAAAACTTTTTGTGTGAAGCAAAAAAGAAACATCTTGAAATGGGCGAAAGTCTAAAAAGAGAACTTGACAAATATGCAGATGAAGGCAAATCTCCCAATCCTATGGCAAAGGGGATGAGTTACCTAAAAACGAATATGAAAATGGCGTTTGAGCCAAGCGATCAAACAATAGCGGAACTTGTTACAGACGGTTGTAATATGGGAGTCAAGAGCCTAAACAAGTATCTAAATCAATTTACCGAAGCGAGCGAAAAGTCAAAGGAAATAACCAAAGCACTAATTGACGTTGAAGAGAAATTAGCCATTGATATACGTAGATTTTTGTAAAATTATTGCGATATCCCGACAAGAAAACAAAAAGAAATAAAAATGGGAGTAAAATTGGAATTTGCTATTGACATTTAGGGTTTTATATTTTAATATAATATATATACGATTATGGGGATAGTATGCCCCATGGACGAGGGAAACATGGCTCAAGATAAATGTAATTGCGAAATTTGCGCTCCCGGCGGATTAGGACTACTTCAAGCAGGTAGTGGTTTTGCATCGGGCATAAACCAAGGCGCATACGGCGATATCTATGAAGATTATGCTGATTACTTTAAGGCCCATGCTGAAATTGCTACGCTTGGTGGTAAGTCTAAAAAGGGTTTACCAATTCATCCCGGCAACAAGGTAGTAAGCGAGAAAAAGGGCTACGTTCCACCATATCTTAGAAAGGTAACAAAGGGACCATCTCCCTTCTATAAGCCCTATGATAGTGGTACGGACGATATTTACGCTTATAAGGGCAGGAAATACGGTATGGCTAAATTCTTTGAATCTACCCGTATACCAAGTGGTGGAAGAAAGGCTGTGCCATACGTTCAAGGTTATGCAATTCGCAAGAAATTCATCAAGAAGAAATGGAAGGTTGGCATCGGTGTAACGCTTGCACCACTTGTCGTTACCATTTTATTTGCACTTTTACTTTTTGTCTAATTTGAGGAGGATATAAATATGATAGGATACGTTGTTGCAGGAGTTTGCGTAGTAGGTTTACTCGTTGCTGTTATCGGCGGATGTTGCCGTAAATACACTATGAAATTTGATACTAATGGTGTTTCCTTTGATGAGGAAATCAAGGCTATCAAAGCACGCAAAGGTCAAGAAGTTTCTCTTCCCGAACTTTCATCTTCAAAGCACGAATTCCTTGGTTGGTTCCTTGATCCTGCTTGCACCGAAAAGTTTGAAGGCAAAATGAGAGGGGACGTAACTCTTTATGCAGGTTGGAAAAAGAAGAAAGAAAACAAACCCGCACAACCAGCAGGAATGTCCTATACCGACTATATAATGCATAATATTCAATTTAATATCGCACTCGATTGGTAAAACACGTTATTTTAGCGAAATACTACGTTAAAACAAAAACCCCGCCAGGGCGCAGTAGGTCTACTACAGCAACCCTTCGGGGTTTTCCTTTTGCCTTGTCTTTCATCTAAACTAACGCGTTTTACCTTGACTTTGTTTGAGAGAGAAGTAGTTCAAACTTTACTTCTATTATCGCGTTATTTTAGCGAAATACTACGTTAAAACAAAAACCCCGCCAAGGCGCAGTACTACTTGTATAGCAACCCCTTGGGAGACTTTCTTTTGCTCATTCTTCATCTAAACTAACGCGTTTTACCTAAACTTTGTTTAAGGGAGAAATAACTCAAACTTTACTTCTTCTAATATCGCGTTATTTTAGCGAAACTTTTTGCCTTGTCTTTCATCTAAACTAACGCGTTTTACCTAAACCTTAAAAAATAAAGCAACCATTTGGTTGCTTTTGTTCTTAGTTCAAAACCTTTAGTACTTCCTGTGCGATAACCGTGTGTCCAAGGCTTGTAGGGTGAATGGAATCTCTTGCAAGTAGTTTTGGCTCAATAGTTTTTTCTACTTCATCAAACACCTTTTGAAGGTCTATAATAACGTCTGCGTTGTCATCTGCATAAGAGCGCAATTTTTCAATATATTCATCAAGAACCTTATGGAAGGGGCGCTTTTCTTCTATAGTATTTATAAGGAATGGAAGTAGGGTTATTAATTTTGCGTTTGGGAGTTCCGTCTTTATCCTTCTATATATTTCCTTCATATGTGGCTCGATAGGGCGTACAAGTGGAGGATATTGTTCGGGTACGTAATTTTCCCAAGCATCGTTTACGCCAATAAGCATTACTATAACGTCGGGTTTAAGGTTTACGCAATCTTTAGTGAGCCTATCGTATAGATGATAACTTCTGTTACTTGCAATGCCCTTGAAGAAGAATTTCAAGCCCTTGCGTTTCTTTTTAAGAGCCTTTGCGACTTGAAGTGCATAAATATTTTTGCCACCTAAGGAGTGATTAAATCTTCTATTAAAACCTACGTCTGTTATGCTATCTCCAATGAAGAGAATTTTTTGCTTATCCTTTATATCTATCATAAAAACTCCTTAAAAAAAGGTTGATTAACAACCTTAATTTTTTAACACGCTTAAATATCTTTCGCCCGTATCGGGGAAGATAGTAACTATAACCTTGTCGGGATATGCCTTTGCAATTTCTAAACAAGCAGATAAAGCGGCTCCACTTGATATGCCAACTAAGGTACCGTAAGTACGTGCAGAGTATTTTGCCATTTCTACGGCATCATCTCCCTTTACGGTAACTATTTCATCTATAATATTTTTGTCAAGAAGGGTGGGAATGAAGTTTGCACCTATTCCTTGTATCTTATGTGGAGCGCTTATTCCCTTTGAAAGAAGGGGGCTTTCTTCAGGCTCAACGCCAACTACCTTAAGGTTAGGATATTTTGCTTTAAGAACCTTTCCCAAGCCTGAAATAGTGCCACCACTACCAAAGGTCGCAACAAGGAAATCGGGAGTAATATCCCCAAGGTCGTCAATTATCTCTTTTGCCGTAGTTAACTCGTGTGCAAGTGCGTTATCACTGTTTTCAAATTGATTAGGCATAAAACTATTTGGTGTAGTTTTTAATAATTCTTTTGCCTTTTCAATGGAACCTTTCATTCCGTCTTTTGCAGGAGTAAGTATAATTTCGGCACCTAAAAGTTTCAATATGGCAATCCTTTCTTCACTCATATTGTCAGGCATTACCATAATTGATTTCAACCCGAATTGTGGTGCAATATAACTTAAGCCGACGCCGGTATTACCACTTGTAGGCTCAATTACCACACCACCTTCTTTAATTTCACCGCGACTTAAAGCGCCCTTTAGCATAAAATATGCAGCCCTATCCTTAATGGAGTGAAGGGGGTTAAAGTACTCAAGTTTAGCGTATATATTTGTATTGCCGAGCCTAAGGAGTGGGGTTTGTCCTATAAGTTCGGTGACGTTACTTTTTAGCATTAGATTTTACCTAACTTATACATTATAACGGTGGAGATGCAACTTAGCACCATACCTACGATAATCATGGTTGATTGACTAAGGCTGGAGCCTAATCCAATAAGGTTGCCAACAACGCAAATGATAATGCATAGTACGAATGGAATTGCAACTGCTTTGAAGTATTTTGCAAGAAGTGCCATGGTAAGTCCACCGAAGATAGCGGGAACTACGTATGGGGAGATGGGTTTTAATACTTCAACGATTTCTGCTTGGAATATTGCAAGGGGAATAAGGCCGATGGCAATAATCAATGTGGTTACAATGGAACTTACTGCAATTGAGATGGTGGAAATGATTTCTTGTTCTTCACTGCCGGGGGTTACTTTTGCAACGGTTTGAGCATTAAGCGATGCGGGGAGTTTTAGGTTAGCAACGTTACCGGTTATAAATGAAAGATATTGTCCACCTGTGCCGAGCAAGGGAGCGTAACTGAATGCCTCAATAAGGCCGATTACCCAATAGCCTGCAACGAAACTCATACAAGCGCCTAAGGTTTTCCAGTCGGGCATAACGCCTGCTGCTATGCAGTAAGCAACTGGAACAAGACAAATTATAACAAGTGAAGCCCAAGTAAAGCATCTTCCCAAGAAGTGCATTTGGTTGTTGTGTCCTTCACGAGTGGTAGCG
>JAZQVF010000131.1:0-8469 GCA_045631675.1 Candidatus Stercoripulliclostridium sp. | reverse complement strand
CTTTGGATATCTTCTACGAAAGTGCCGAAATCCTTTCTAAATGCCGTTAGTATATCGTAAATTTGACGGCTATCCTTTTGTATCTTTAGCGTTCTAAATCCTAAGCGTAAACTATTTAGGAATGCAGAAATATTGCTTGGCCCCGCTATCATTACACGATAGGTTTGTTGCATCTCCTCAACAAGTCCTTCAATTGATAGCACTTCTGCGTATAGGCTCTCTACAGGAAGGAACATAACGGCAAAATCAGTGGTTTGTGGTGGATTTATATACTTGTTCTTGATGCTTATAACTTCGTGCTTTATACGGGTTGCTAACGCCTTTTTAGCAAGGTTATACTCCGTTAAGTTGCCCTCTGCTACTGCCTCTTTCATTTTCATAAAATCGGTAACGGGGAACTTGCTATCAATGGGGAGATATACCTTGTCGTCCTTAGTGCCCGGTAAAACGATAGCAAAGTCAACGAGTTTGTCATCTCCTACTACCTTTCTACCCATCTTTGATTGCTTTTCATATTGTGATGGAATAAGAATATCTTGCAAGATATTTTCTAAACTTAACTCTCCCCAATTACCCCTTGTTTTGGTGTTGGAAAGCATTTTGGTTAGTTCGTTAAGTCCGGTATCTAAAGACTTTAGTTCACCAAGATTTTTATATACCTTATCTAAAGAGTCGGAAACGTTCTTAAAGGATATTTGTAGTCTTTCATCTAAAGTTTTAGTGAGTTTTTCATCAACGGTACCACGAATTTTATCAAGTTGAGAGTTATTGTCTTCTCTAACTTTGTTTAGCGCCTCGCTCAACTCAACCTTCATTTCTTTAAGACCCGTTTGAAGTTCCACTTTCATTTCGTTAAGTCTTACTTCGTTTGAGCGAGAAAGTTCTTTAACTCCACCTACTACTTGCTCGTTAGTAGCACTTACGCCACTCATTAATGCGCGAGTGGTAGCATCGTTAGTCATCATAAAACTTTCTTTTATGTTTTTTGAAGTGTTTTCAAGCGTTACACCTATCTTGCCTTCCAACTCTCGTGTATCAAAATTGATTTCTTGCTTTTTGCCTTTTAAAAGCATAACGAGAATTGCTACGCCTACAAGTAGCAATAAAGCCGTTAAAATTAAAACGATAATGAGTAAGGTTTCAGACATATATCTTTATAATTACGCGCGCGCAAATAGACTGCGCAAAAATGCCCAAGCGCCTACGCGTACGCGCAAGCGCTTGAGTTAAAAACTATCTTCTCTTTCTTCTGCCACTCATATATACTGCGTGAGTGTCGCCTACGCGCTCTTCGGGACGAGCAGGGTTGCTTGGTGGTGGCGCATTGCCCTTTGGAATGCGAGTGATACCACGGCGTACCAAACTATTCTTATGGTCACGGTTGTAACTTCTTAAGAATCTGCGTCTTCTTAGTGCGATTAGGAGCATTAAGATTACGAATACTACGAACAATGCTACTACTGCAAAGGTTATGTAGGTCAAGAGAGTTGCATCAATTTCAATGCCACCTACGGAGCCGTAAATGGTTTCGGGGTCTTCTCTTACTACTACGTTAGCAGTCGTTGCAAGCACGTAGGTATCAAGCGTGGTTGAAGTGAAGTATACGCTCTTACCATCTCTTGCACGCATTACGTTTTGAACGGGGCTCATAGTACCATCGGGAGATAGTCTATAAACTGCGAAGTATACGTATTGAGTGTAGTCGGTTTCGCCCTCTTGTGGAATGGGTAGGGTAACGGTAATTTCACCGGTGTCAAATTGTGAGCCGTAGCCTACCAAACCGAGTTTATGGATAGAAATGATCTTGCGTGGGTTACCTTCGGTAACGGTTTCATACAAGGTCTTTTGTGCGTTATTGAAAAGTTCGGTGGTCTTTTCATAACTTACAACTTCAAGTTCTACACCCAAACTTTCGCCTACTAAGTGGTCGCCGTCAATAGAGATACCCGTGCTTTCATCTTGTAGTAGATATACTTCACAAATTCTCTTTAGTTCAATAAGTTTGGTGTATAAGGTGGACTTGAACACTGCCTTTTGGTCGTTAGAGAGTGATTGGTATGCGTTGTATACGCGAATTACGCTTTGGTAGTCGCCTTCAACAACGATATTGGTTGCAGGAAGTGCAACGACTTCCTTTTGTAAATCTCTAACAACTTGCATATATGCATCAAGTTTGTTGTATTCCGTTACAAGTCTATCATACTTGTCTTCGTAGCCTTCCTTAATCTTGTCTTGTTGCCATTGTGGGTATACGATTAGTGGGTCTGGAGAGATAAAGTAGTCAAGATACTTCTTCATTTCAGGATAATCACTAATGAGATCAAAGGTGGTTCTTTGGCTTACGAGCGTTAGATATGCTTGATAATCTGCAATTTCCTTTTCAAGAGTTGCAAGTCTATCCCATAGTCTGCCGATTAGCGTTGCAAAGTATTGAGATCTACTATCGGTCAAGGTAGACTTAGCATCCTTATACGATGCTTCAAATGATTCAAGCAAGGTAATATGGTCGTCGTTAAGTTCAATGGTGTTAACGGTTAGGTCAAATATCGTCATATAGAAGGTAAGTTCTGCTTTGTTTCCTGCAAGGTCTTCTACTACGATATGTACGTAACCGCCGTTTGAATTATCAACGGTGTTGGTTGCAATAATTTGTCCGTTGGAAAGTGGGAAGTTGTTATAGAAAGCACTCTTTAGGTTTGCTTCGGTATAGGTAACAACTTGGTCAATATAGTAGCGGTAAGGATTACGTGGGTCGTCAACGTTGTTAACGATGGGGCCTGCGTGAATGATAGGCGCCACGTTGTCAATGTTTACTTGGAATTCCTTTTCTACAACCATTCCTGCACCGGAAGTTGCAATAACTACTATGTTGGTGATTTCCTTATATGACTTAGGTGAATTATCGTTCCAGTTGGTAAGAGGTTGGTTGGGCTCCTTAATTTGGTAGGTTACGCCTGAAACGGAGTCAACGCCCTTTACCTTAGAAACGAGAACTTCGTCTGCGTTTGTCCAAGTGCCGGAAGTAATTCTACCGGTAGTTACGCCGTTCTTCTTAACTTCGCCTTCAAGGGTAAACTCAGGTGCTACCTTATCTATCTTGAAGGTTAAGGTTACTTCGTAACTCTTACGGTTTGCGTTAGCGATTGCTCTTACGTAAAGTTTACATTCTCCGTTACCACTAAAGTCAATGATATTGTCGGTGTTGAAACTGGTGCCTGCAAACTTTTCGTAATTTGCAAAACCTTCTACTTTGTAGGTATACTCAACGCCACCGGGGTTGTAACTTACGGGATTGATTTTAACGTTGATTGCTTCGCTAAACCACTTAGACTCAAGGTCTGCTTGAGTAATTACGGGCATAGATGCAGAACTTAGATCAACGGTAAAGGTTGGCTCTTCTCTATCAATTCTAATGATTACACTCTTAACTAAGGTGTATTCCGAGCCACTTAGGTTGGTAATCTTAAATCTTGCAGTTTGCTTTAAGTTTCCTACGATAGTGAAATCATCGCCGTCGTCTTCTGCTGCGAAAGCAATGGTTTGATAGTTACCACTTACGGGGGTATCGCTTACTTTTTGCCATTCGCCGTTGTCAAGAGAGTACCAGAAGTATACTGCAGTTAGAGAATCAACCTTAATTTGAACTTCTGCTCTTGCCGTCCAGTTGAATTCAAGAACTCCTTCTTGAGCACCAATAGAGCCACCGGATACGATTTCTGCAGTAGGTGCAGTGCTTTCAATTTGAACGTATACTTTGTATGCGTTACTGCGATGTAGTCCGTTATCTGCATAGAGCCAGTAATATGAGCCGTGTGCAAAAGTGATTTCACTCGTTAGAGTGGTCCATTGTGAAGGCTCGTCAATCTTACTATCGGTATCATCTATGCCGGTTGAAGTACGATAGAAGTAGGTTATAGGTGCTTTTTGACCGAAAATACCACTCGTTCCCGTTTGAACGTACTTGATTGCTTGGTTGGAGTAAAGTACGTAGTAAGCGTGGGTGCTATTGAAAATTCTTTCACCCGTGCTTTGTGCTACTGCGTAAAGTGGGCTTGGGGTGGAAGTATCCATCTTTACTACGTAACTAAGTGGTCTACTGCTATGTCCTGCTGCGTTCAACGCTCTAAAGTAAATGGTGCCGTTAAAGGAAGAATATGCAGCGTCGTCTTGAGTTGCATCAAGGCGTTCTTCTTCATCAAAGTAGTTCTTAACACCCTTGAATTCAAAGTCAACTTTGTTGGCAATGATTTCTTCGTTAATGTCCATCCATTCGCCGTCTTGTGAAAGTTTATATTGATACTTCGCTACGGTTATATCAAGAATGGTATCCTTTTGAAGTGAAATGGTAAATTGTGGTGCAGTACCTACCCATTGTGATTGTGAACCTAAGCCTGAATAACTTACTTCAATGTCAAAATCACGTACGTCGTATGCAATACTTAAGTGCATAGCGGTGGTTTGGCTTACGTTACCGTTGGTGTCTTGAGCCATACTGCGTAGCATAAATGAATATTGAACTTTACCACTACCACCTTCTTCAGGCATCTTAATTAAGAAACTGAATGGGTCTTGTCCTTCTTGTGGTACGTAAAGGGTATAACTGCTTTCGCTAAGGTCGGGTTCATCGCCCGTAAAGGTTGCATAGTAGAATACGAAGTGTCCTTGATGATTGGTCTTAAATTCTACTAATAGGTCGTTTGCAACCATTAGAGATGGGGACTTGTAGTCAATATCTCTTTCAATAACGTTGCCTTCTTTGTCAACGGTTGATACGATTAAGCCTTCAAATTCAATAGGCTCAACGTCAATATTAACCGTGCATGATACGGTAGTTTGACGACCTGCGCCACTTACTAAACGGAAACTATATACTCCACTCTCTGCTACTATCTTGCTAAACGAACCACCTACCATATCCATAGGAGTAAGAGATGGGGTTTCACCAATCATAGGATAGCACTTAACACCTGAAATTAAGGTTTCAGGAGTGATAGTAATTAAAACTTCGCCCCTTGACCAATCACTTGCGTCAAGAGTAATGTTGGTACCGTTAATGGTTGCAACTACTTCTGCACTTGGAGTGGTAAGGTCAAGTTTAAGTTGGGTGGTACGAAGAGCAAGTTGATTACCATTTTCATCCATAACGGGGTTGCCGTTTTCATCAGTAATGAAATCTACCCTATTGCCAGCCTTGTCAAGCACGTAGAAGGTGTAACTGCTATCGTTAAGGTTGGTTTCAATCTTAACTGCATACTTAACGTATCCTTGTGCTACGCCTGAAGCAATTTCAGTGGTTGCAAGTTTTTGGTCGGTTGAAGTATCGCCCGTTACTAAACCGTGAATTTCATATTCGTCGTCTACGCCTAAAATCTTTGGCATCGTGAAATATACGTTAACGGCATCTTTTAACCAACCTGCACCGTTGGGATATAATTCTTCAATTTCCATATTGGTATAGTAGTTGCTATTCAATACGGAAGTAGTGAAAGAATATACGTCTTCATATCCCGATGCTGAAGTAATTTTGAAATAGTAGGTTTTATCTACTACGTTTCCTTCGTTGGTGTTGGAAATACGGAGTTGATAGTTATTGTTGGTAGTGGTAAGTGATTCATATTCTACACCGTCAAGGCTATAGAAATATTGAATGGTGTTGCCTGCTTGTTGCAAACTTTGGTTGTTGTTGATTATAGTGAAAGTCAAACTATCACTTGCATAACCTACTCTATATCCACTACCGGGAGTGGTACCCATCGTGCGAATTTCTGCGCCTGCGCCGTCAATTGCACTTACACCGATGTCGGGGCGAGTGCTATCTATTCTTGCAACGTAGTTAGGTGCGGTATAACTTACACCCGAGCCTGACGATGCACTAAAAGTAATGGTAGTGATACCTTCCGATTCAACGGTATAGGTAAGTTGATCGCCTTGTGCTTGAATGGGGCCTTCCTGTCTTTCGCCGTTTGCATTGTAAACGGTATAAGAATAACTTGCACCTGACTTAACGCCGTCGCCTTGGGGGGTAATAACGTAAGTGATGGCATCACTTGCCCAAGTGCCTTGAGCATAATCTACTACCTTTCCACCAAAGAGAGTGGTTGCAGTAACTTCAAACAATGGCTCTTCGCCGTCGTAGTAAACTTTTAGGTCTTCAGTTTTATAATCAAAATGAGTATCGGGGTCGGCAAAAGAGGTTGAGTATACTGTAATTTTGCCTTCATAGGATTCAATTCCACTTTCAGGGTCGGGAATTTGTGCTACGCCACCGTAGGTTGCGCTTTCGCCTTCACCTGCATAAGCAACCTTCTTGAACTTTACGGGTTCGTATCCTTCAAGTTGATAGTAGAAGTTTGCGTTATCAAATCTTCCACCATCGTTGGTTACCTTTAAGGTAATGGGAGAAGATACCCATATCTTTTCGCTTGAAGAAAGATCGTATGACGTTTCTACCCCACCCCTTTCGTAACTTGCACTCAAAGAGTCAATTGCATAGGTTGAATCGCTTACGTTGTTGTCAATGCAAACTTCAATGGATTGATCGTGATAGTAGTAAGAAACTGCACTTTGATCTTCGCCTGCAACGGGAAGTGCGCCACTACGGAAGAACATATACTTGTGGTATATGCCACCGTTTGCGTTTGCTACGTCACGAGCAACGTCTTCAAGGTAAATCTTACCAAGACCACTTGAAACTTCATAGTCGTTTACCATGGTCCAAAGATCAACTTCGTCAACGCTTGCACTATCTGCTACACCGTACCAAAAACGTTTTTCTGCAACTTTATCTTTGTTTGCAAAATTAAGTTCAAAGGTAGGATATTTTGAGCCGATAACACGAATGAAGGTGCCGGATTGGAAACCCTCGCCCGTGTTAACGTCAAAACCGTAGTCTTCAACTGCAAGTTCTGCCCTTGCGCTTATGCCGGAATTATGAGCGAATGCAAAAGAAATCGCAAATAAAACAAGTATTAATGCAAGAGAAACTTTAAAAATCGCGTGCTTTTTAGAGAAAATGGTCTTTTCCATCATAACCTCTCGTTTTTCACAGTATACGCATTGATAATAGCACATTTTATTATATATTCGCAAGCGCGCGCGCAAAGTTTTACTTAAATTATACGAGCGCGGAACGTGCGAGCGCAATGCACACGCATTATACACGTATATGATGTGAGCGTAAGAGCGCGCTATCGCCCCCGTGTGAGCGCCTAAGTGAGCGCAAAAATCATTAGAATTAACGCGCTTTTTTCCTGCATTACCATACTATTTTAAAATTTTTTAATTTTTTTCAAAAATTTTTCAAAAAAGTGTTTACAAATCGGTAAGTTGTAAATATAATGTATCCGTCTTAAGACAATACTAATTTCCATTGAAGGAGTAAAAATGGCAAAATTTAAAAAATGTCCACGTTGCGAACTCAACTATATTCGTATTGAAGAAGAATATTGCGCCCTTTGTAAAGAAGAACTTAAGGGTGTTGTCGTTAACGAATCTGAAGACGACGATGAAGAAGAAGGTCTTTGCCCCCGTTGTAAGACAAATTACGTAAACGACGGCGAGAAGTACTGCGAACAATGCTTAAAGGAAATAGAAGCAGAAAAGGAAAAAGGCGCACACGACGATTATTGGGTAGAAGAACCCGATGCAGAAGAACTTGCAGAAGACTTCATTGACGATATGCTTGACGATTCCGATCTTGAAAGCCTTGGCGAACTTGCAGACGAAGAGTTTGAAGACGACTACGACGATGAAGAAGAGTCTCCCGACTACTTTGAAGAAGACGACTTTGAAACCGTATCTCCCGACGATTACGACGAAGAAGAAGACGAGGAAGAAGAAGACGAAGATTACGATTATTAAAATTAAGGCACCGCGTAAGCGGTGCTTTTCTTTTAATTGAAATACGAGCGTAGGGTTAATTAAGTGCCTATCGGCTCGCAATAAGGATGGAATTATTTTATAATTCGCCTTAAGGTAAAACACGTTATTTAGTTAAATGCGAAGTGCGGAATGCGAAATGCGAAATTAACTTCATTTCGCTTGCGCTCCACTCACAAGGATATTTAAGTTTGAATTAGTGCGTACTAAAACATACTGAAGTTTATAAGACCTCGGGTTTTAGATGAAGAACGACGGAAAAGATGAAAGCCCACGACGGGACTTTACTTAAACGTAAACGACCGAGTGGGCTTTTTTATTTTTCAATGCTGTTCGCCAAAATAACGCGTTTTACCTAATTTTTGAATGGGGGAACGTCTATAACACACTCAGATAGTGGGAACGTAATGCATGGATGAACGTATCCATATTGTAGGTCTGCAAGCCTTCTTCCGTCGCCACGTTTTGGCACGTATACTTCACCACTTACAAGTCTACTATGGCACCAACCACATTCACCACTACGGCAGTTTGCAGGAGCAAGTATTCCACCACGCTCCATTGCGTTGAGCATAGTTTCATTTGCATTGC
>JAZQVF010000130.1:0-2719 GCA_045631675.1 Candidatus Stercoripulliclostridium sp. | reverse complement strand
GGACGTTGACGTTCAAGATTACAAAAAAGAAATACCAAGACCATCTCACGCAGATTACGTATCCAACGTAAGGTATAACAATAACGCGGATACCTTTGGTGGTGGACACGGCTCGGGAAGAAGTACGCTACCCATCGTATTCTTTGGAATGCTTTGTGCGGACTATCTTGAAAAGATGGGAGTAAAGGTAGTTTCCCACATCAAGTGCATAGGGGAAATTTACGACGATAAATTCTCAAACGACTTTAGTAACGAGTTAATTGATAGGCTAAACTCAGCACCTCTTGCTACTATAAACACTGAGCAGAGAAAGAAGATGGTATCACTTCTTATGAGTCTTGGCGCAGTAGGTAACAGTATCGGTGGCGCAGTAGAAACTGCAGTTGTGGGACTTCCTGCAGGATACGGCTCTCCTACGTTTGATGGAATGGAAAGTAAGATTGCATCATTCCTATTTGCAATTCCTGCAGTTAAGAGTGTAAGTTTTGGATATGGTGCGCGTTTTGCACACGCTCTTGGGTCTGAAGTAGCGGATAGTTTCGTACTTGGAGAGGGTGGAAAAATTGAAACTGACAACAACTTTAACGGTGGCTTAAACGGTGGAATTTCCAACGGAATGCCTATACTTGTAAGTTGTTCATTTAAGCCCACGCCTTCAATTAAGCAACCATTCAAAACGCTAAATTTTGAAACGAATAAAATTGTAAACTTAGAAGTAAAGGGCGAACACGTAACCTGCCTTGCACCTCGTGGAACAATCGTTGCAACGAGCGCTGTAGCAATTTGCGTGCTTGACAGCGTCTTAGAAGGAAAGGGCTATTTTGAATTGAATTCAGTAGCCGTAGATACGGAACAATAGGTAATATATGGCAAAAAGAGTTTTAGTAACAGGTGGTTCAAGTGGTATAGGAGAGTGCATCGTACGCACTCTTATGAAAAAGGGATACGACGTAAGGTTTACCTATTTTCAAGGAAAAGATAGGGCGGAAAAAATTGCAAAGGAAAGTGGGGCTATACCTTACTACCTTAACCTAAGAGACGTTGAAAGCATTGAAAAACTTCAAAAGGATATTGGTAGAGTTGACGTGCTAATCAACAACGCAGGCGTTGCAGAAATTAAACTTTTCACTGACGTAAATTTAGATGAACTTGACAATATGCTCGGAGTAGACCTTAGGGGCACTATTATCCTTACGCAAAAATTCGTGCCGGGCATGGTTTCAATGAAGTGGGGAAGAATAGTCAACGTTTCTTCAATGTGGGGTGTATCCGGTGCAAGTTGTGAAGTAACTTATTCATCTGCAAAAGCAGGTCTTATCGGTTTTACAAAGTCCTTAGCGAAAGAATTAGGACTTAGTGGTATAACGGTAAACTGCGTTGCGCCGGGACTAATTGAAACGCCTATGAGTGAAATTCTAAGCGAAGAAGAAAAAGCAGGCTTTGCAACTACCATTCCTATTCCACGCGTGGGCACCGTTGAGGACGTAGCAAACGCAGTTGAGTTTTTCATTAAGGAAGAAACGTCTTACGTAACTGGACAAGTGTTGTGTGTTGATGGAGGTTACGTTGTTTAATGGTTAGCATTTTGTTCGTATGTCACGGCAATATATGTAGGTCGCCTATGGCAGAATTTTTGATGAAGGACTTGGTGGAAAAGAAGAAGTTGTCTACTTTATTCCACGTTGAGTCTGCTGCTTGCCATACCGATGCATTAGGTTGTAGACCACACCGTGGCACAAGGGCAAAACTTAACGAAGTGGGAATATCTACAGAAGGTAAATTTGCTCGTTTGATAAGGAAGGATGATTACGAAAAATTTGACTACGTCATTGCGATGGATGAGTATAACCTTTTTGATTTAAAACACGTTTTTGGTGGCGACCCCGAGGGCAAGGTTAAACTACTTCTTAATTACGTAGGATTGAATAGGGACGTTGCAGACCCTTGGTATACGGGCAACTTTGATGAAACCTTTGATGATTGTAAGAAAGGGACAGAGGCACTATTAAAACATATTTTAGAAAATGATATAAAATAATTAAAACAAACTTAAGGTATCCCATTACTCAATTAGGGATACCTTAATTACTGAAAAATATAATTTCTTGGAGGAGAAAATGTCGTTTTTTTCTAAAACCAAAGATAAGGTTAAAAGCCTTGCAGTCAATGGTTATGGATTTGTAAAAGCGCATTGGAATCAACCCTTAGACGGAGAGTATCTAAGCATAAAAGAATTCCTTTCCTACTGCTTTGGCAATATGGGTATTAGTGCGTTTACTTTCCTTGCAGGGGAAGCTATTGCGTTTACCGCGGGCTATTTTTGTGGCTCTATAATGGGTATATCACTAATAGATTTTTCCATTATTTCTATAATCGCGCTTATAGTAAGGTATGCAACCATATATATGGAGCCTTTGACAATGACCGTTTTTGAAAATCTTGGTAAGATTGACAAAAAGACGGCAAAGAAATGTATTATTGCTTACTCTATAACGATAGTAGCAGGTATTGCTTGTTACTGCATACCGTCAACGACGTGGGGAATGGACGTTAAGATTATAAAAGGGTTACCACAAATAGTTGGCAATATTTTGGTTATAAGTGGCGTAGGTAACTTTGTAAACTGGTTTATTCGCTCCAAACTTTGCAGAAAATATGGAAGATACAAACCATTTATGATGCTTTACGGCATACCGATTGCACTTCTTACAAGTTTAAT
>JAZQVF010000129.1:0-5764 GCA_045631675.1 Candidatus Stercoripulliclostridium sp. | reverse complement strand
ATATCTTCGTGGGAGTAGGCTGATATTATTTCAATAAGCTTGTCTGCTAAGCCTTTATAATATCCCCTATCCATAGTGCGCCTACGCGCTTGCATCATTTCCTTGTTGTCCCCGCTGTTGTCCTGCGCCTTAGCACCTGATAGCACTAAATTGACGTAGCCTGAAGAAGCAAGGTCGTAACAATGCTTGAAAAAACAGTACAAGCTACCCCCGTTACGGGATAGCTTGCAACCACATCTGGGACAAATTAGATTATCGTAGCTTCTCATTATTTTTCCGTTGCGCTTACGTAAACTTGAATGAAGTCAATCTTAAAGTTTACAGTTTCTTTGCCTTCTTCGTTGGTTTCATAGGTCATAATAACAAAACCATCGCCGTTTTCATAGGGTGCGCCCATATGAATTGCAGTCATCTTTTCACCGGTCAAGGGGTTTTCTACCTCTCTAATGGTGTATCTGCCTTCATATTGTACTCCGAGACCATCGGGAATGGAAAGAACTTCTGGAAGCTTTCCTTCGTTTTCAATGGACTCAATGAGTGCTTTGATTCCTTCGTGTTCGGTATCAAGACCAACAAATGAAAGACCGAGGTTGTCGTCAAGAAGATCAAATGAATAGAGTACGTCGTCGGTGGTAAAGCCGGGGAAGAGTTCTACTGCATATTTATCCACGATAGGACTAATGTCTACAGTTGAAAGGTCAACACCTTCAAGTAATCCGTCTACAAGGCTTGATGCGCCATCGGGGAGCATTATGCGAAGAGTCATAGTGCCGTCCGGTCTAAATTCCATATAGCTGGTCTTCTTGTTAGCAAGAAGTCCGATTGGAAGACCTAATACGGCTGTGTCAGTATCAATTGCAAAACGCTTTGTTTCTTCAAATGCAACGTAGGGATTTTCTGCAGTTGCCTTCTTATCAAGAACTGCAGTTCTTGGCTCTGCGTAACGGAAGAATAGGTTGGTTACTTCATCATAACTTTCTGCGCCCTTGATTGCCTTTATCGTTTCCTTTGCTCCATCTTGGTTTTCATAAAGACGCTTTACTTGGTCAATACGAATATCTTTATAACCTGCAATCATTTGCTCTTCAGTTAGATATCCCCATTCTACCATCTTTTGGAGATATAGACCTGCTATAACAGCGTGTCCTTCACTTGATGGGTGTACGCCATCGTTATAGAAGAGTTCAGCACCACGATGATTGTCTGCATCAAAGATGCCATCAAAAGTTTTTCTTACTTCTAAAACTGTTATTGCGCCTGGATGATCTTTTGCATAATCGTAAACGATACTATTGAGTGCATCAAGCATATTGCCACCGATTTCACGTATTTGTGCATCGTTTAGCCCCATTGCATAAAGTTCTTGACGTGCTGATTCAACAAGTATATGAGAGCCTACAAACATAGGATTATATAGAGTTTGACAAATAATTTTGGCATCGGGATTTACTTCTACAATGTAGTCAATTGCATCATAAAAGTCTTCTCTTGCAATACCTACGTTTTTGTCAAGATTGGTAGTATCTCCGTTTGCATAATCAACTACCATTTGACTTAAATCGTTTTGAAGTAGGTCGTTACCAAGAATAGAAACTGCAATAATATCAGAAGTCTTTAAAAGAGTATTATTCATACGTACACCATCATCTGGAGCAGTAATGTAGTCGTAGAATTGTTGAGTTAAATGTCCTGATACTGAACGATTGTGGAATTCAAAATTAGCAATTCTACCAACAAGTCCGTAATAACCAAAGCCATCACGCTCACCAATGGGGGATGCTCCTAAAACAGCCTCTGCGATAGAGTCGCCCCATACTGAAAAAACAACGTCGGTATTGTCTGGAGCCTCTACTCCACCAACAAAACCCATTTCTGATGCTACTGCAATACCACCAACGGTTAAGGTAAGTATTAATGAAATTACAACAATAAAAATTCTTGCTCTCACGATAAGTTCCTCCACTTAGATATTAATATAATACACTCGTGCGCGCGATAAGTCAATATTGATTTTTGAAATTATACCATTTTTATTGCACTAATTTCTCATACAATTTATAATAGAAATATGGCATACACTATATATTTAAAAAAGGGCGAGGAAAAAAGAATACTTGCCGGTCATAGTTGGGTTTACGCAAACGAAGTCGCTCGTATTGAAGGAAAAGACAAAAACGGCTCCCTTGCAACGGTTCTTACTAACGACGGGAAATTTATTGGTAAAGGTTACGTTAATCACCTTTCTAAAATTCTCGTTCGTATTTTCATAAGAGAGGATATTGAGGATACCAAAGAACTATTTTTGGAACGCTTAAAGCGTGCAAACGAGGCAAGAACTGCACTTGGATACGACAATTCTTATAGGCTATGCTTTGCAGAAGCAGACGATCTTCCTGCGCTTATCGTAGACAAATACGCAGACGTACTTTCCGTTCAATTCCTTTCTCTTGGTATGGACAAAAGAAAGGATTTAATTACCGAATGCTTGGTTGAACTTTTCCACCCTAAGGGTATATATGAAAGAAGTGACGTTGCAGTTAGACTTAAAGAAGGTCTTCAAGAAGTTAAAGGCGTTCTTTACGGAGAGGTCCCCGACAGAGTAATTATTGAAGAAAACGGCATTAAGATTGCAGTTGACGTAAAGGGCGGACAAAAGACGGGATATTTCCTTGACCAAAAGGAAAATAGACTTGCTGCAAGAAAATATTGTAAAGATAAGACGGTGCTTGACTGCTTTTCTAACACGGGTGGATTTAGCCTTAACACTGCAACCGTTGCAAAAGAAGTTACTGCCGTTGACATTTCCCCTACTGCAATAGCATCGGTAAATGAAAATAAGGAATTAAATGGATTTACCAACCTAAATGCAGTTTGCGCAAACGTTTTTGAAATACTAAGGGAATATAAGGAACAAGGCAAGACCTTCGGCACGGTTATTCTTGATCCCCCTGCTTTCACAAAGAGTGTTGCAGAAATTAAGGACGCTATCCGTGGTTATACCGACATTAACGTACTTGGTCTTAAACTCGTTGAAAAAGGTGGTTACCTCATTTCTTCATCTTGCTCACACTACGTAAGTCAACAAGCCTTTGAAAAGATGCTAATAGACAGTGCAAGAATTGCAAGACGTAGAGTTAAGTGCATTGAAATTAAATCGCAAGCACCCGACCATCCCTATCTTCTCTGCGCAGAAGAAACAAGTTATCTTAAGTTCTTCGTACTACAAGTTGATTAATATATAACATACGAATAGGAAGATGTAAACAATCTTCCTATTCGCTTGTTTTTTCTGTTTGTTCAGGTTTTTTACCATTCTTATTTTTTTTAATTAATTTGTAAATCATTAAAGACAATAAAGTTATTATCAATAAGCTTACGATTATTATTACGATCAATAAAACGATTACTATAATATTATCTCCATTTGAAAGGCTTTCTTTAAATGCATTAAATGACCAGTCCTTTTGATTATTATTTAGAGGAGGCGTTGTTTCACCCATAATATTAGTTGGCCCATCATTTTCACCTGTTATCTGCTCTTTTTCTTCCTCGACATAAATCTCATAATCAACTCTTCTACTTTCCAATGTACTTGCTGCGTTAACATCCTCGGCATATCCTTTTTCATAGCCGGTAAAATAGAATTTACTATTAATATTAAACACGTGAATCTTTTGAGTTTCTTTTTCTCGCAAACGTAAAGATATTATGTCATATTCCCTCACATCCCAATTTATATCTGCATGTAATGATTCGTCAAGTAGCCCGTCTCCTCCCGCAAATCCAAGTTTTAGAAACCTCTCATTTTGTGCACTTTTTATACATTCTATTTGATATCCATATGTTATAGTCGGCTCTTCGTTTTCGTTAAATTTTGACCCAATACGTACACCGTTAGCAATATAATCCCAATCAAAAGCCAACTCCTGAGGATTGTAAATATAAAAATATACTCTATAATCATCAACTACATTAACAATTTCTGAAAATCCTTTCTCTTGAAAGGTCAAAAGTTCGATATCCCCTTCTTTATTATAAGGATACTTATCAAGGTCAAATCCTAATTTCTCAAGCTCTAATTTAAAAAAATATTCTCCGTAATCAAAAAAGCCCGCATTAGCAACTATATTATTTTCATTACTCTTCTCCAAAACGGCAGTTGGAATTACTAAACACATAATCAAACAAAGCAACCCAATAACTATACTTGCGATTTTTTTCATAAGAAATCTCCTTATTGTTAATAATAAAATTATAATATTCGATTTTCGAATTGTCAATTCCAATCTCGAATAATTAGTATATTGTATAGATATGAGTAAGGTATTTGGTGAGAGACTAAAGGAATTGCGTGTGCAAGAAGGATTGAGTCAGTTGGAAATGGCTAAACTTCTTGGTACTTCTCAAGCAAGTTTATCAAAATGGGAAAACGACGTACAAGAACCTTGTATTGAAGATATTGTAAAAATATGTAATACCTTGAATGTTTCTTGTGACTATATCTTAGGTAGACAAGATTGGTAATATAATAAAAAACAGCTGTTGCCAGCTGTTTTTTATTGTTCTAAATTGTATTATAGGTTTGCAAGAATGGTGTCTACGTCACTAATTTCTGCACCGTAGGTTGCTTTGAAATAGTTGATGCCGTAATTGTAGTCTTCTTCCGTAAAGGAATCGGTTGCATCTTTTGCTACTACTAAATCATAGCCGTATTGGTATGCATCTGCGCCTGTGTGTCGTACGCACATATGGGTATGTAGGCCTGTAAGTATTACGGTGTTTACGCCAAGTTCAGTAAGAAGAAGTTGTAAATCGGTTTGGAAGAAACCACTATAACGGCGCTTTGGTACTACGTAATCCTTTTCGCATAAATCAAGTTCAGGTATTACTTCAGCACCCTTTGTGCCTGCAATTGCGTGATCGCCCCAAAACTTTAACTCGTGGTCAATACCCTTTAAGTGTGCATCGTTACAGAAAATTACCGGTACACCCTTTTCTCTGCATCCTGCAAGAAGTTGCTTGGTCTTTGGTACGATTGCAAGACCTCTATCACATTTCAACGCACCGGTTACAAAATCGTTAAGCATATCAACTACTAAAACTGCATATTTCTTTGACATATATAGTTCTCCTTTTGTGTATAGTTATATGTATATACACATTGTATCACTGCGATTTTCTACTGTCAAAGGTTTAAGTTGCATTTGTGATATTTTTATGATATTATTATTTTATGAATAGCGCACAAAGAAGAAATGAAATCTTAATTAAACTTAATGAAAGTTATTCCCCTGTTTCTGCAACTTCTCTTGCTGAAATCTTTGGAGTTACAAGGCAAATTATCGTTGCGGACATAGCCCTACTCCGTGCATCAGGCTATCCTATCCGTGCAGAACATAAAGGATATATTATTGATAAACCTGACGGTAGCATTATAAAAAGAGTGGTAACTCGTCATGGTAAGGATATGGTTGAAGCGGAACTTTACGCCATAGTTGACAACGGTGGAAAGGTAATTGACGTAATTGTTGAACATTCCGTTTACGACAAAATTACTGCATCCTTAAATCTTTCTTCTCGCTATGAAGTAGAACAATTCGTTGAAAAAATCAATTCTACGGGGGCTAATCCTTTGTCCGTTTTAACTGAAGGCTTACACACTCATACCATTTCATTAAAGGACGAAGCATCCTATGAGAGAATTTTAAAACGATTAGCAGATTTAAACGTTTTAATTGAAGGTGAATAAAAAAAGAGCAAGAAA
>JAZQVF010000128.1:0-11547 GCA_045631675.1 Candidatus Stercoripulliclostridium sp. | reverse complement strand
CAACAAAAACCCATATTTCTCCTAAAATTTAATATAAATTATAAAATTAACTATTGCAAGTTTATAATTTAAAGTGTATAATTATTGTAATTATGGCACAAGGGGGAAGTTTTGCCCTAAGCGTGCTGGTAATAAATATATCACAAAGTAGCGAATTTTGGTATAAAAAATTACGGAAAATTTGCAAAACACAACATATAGTGTGCTAAAAAAATATCGGCACAAGTATATAAACATTACGGAGGAGCATATGAAACTCATCAATTTGGTATTCCAAGGCATCACCGCTCGTGAAGAAAGTTACGATTTCGGCAACAAGGCTGCAGGTTGCATCGTACTACAAGACGCTGACAAGAGCGCACTAAAGGAAGCACTATCTTTTGCTTTCTATGGTAGCGTAGACCCCGCTAAGTATACTCTACCTCTCGTTGTAAACGCAAAGTTTATGATAGACGACGTTGAATACGACCTTGTTCGTACTCTTGAAAGAGAAGAAAGTGGCGCTGCAATTGAAAAGGTTGCACTTTCAGACCTTAACGACGGCGTAATTTACGGCGAAGGTAAAGAAGATATTGATGCATATCTCCTTGATAAAATCGGTCTTGCCAAGGAAGAATTTGAAAAGTTATTCCTTATTGAAGAAGGTGACGTTTTAGCACTTCTTGAAAATACCGTTACTCGCGAATCATTCGTAGCAGAGCAAATTGCCTCTCTTGCAACGTCCAAAAAAGTTCTTGGCAAATACAACGAACTAAAGGCAGAAGAAGAGGAACTTCTTGCCTACGTTGACGGCATTGAAACCGTTACTCGCGATGAAATTAAAGAACAACAACTTCGCGTTGACAACGAAGTACTTTCTCTTGATGCACTCCGTAAGCAAATAGAAGAAGTAAACGTTGAAATTATGAATGCAGAAAAGTATCGTGAAGAACTTGATGCATACAACGAAGCAAACGCTAAGGCAGAATCTCTTAGCAGTATGGAAGCAGAAATGCAAGCACTCGCTTCAAAAGCAGCAAGAAGCGAAGATGCAAAAGAAATCGCACAAGTATTCTTCAAGTATCAAGAAACGATGAAAGGTCTTGATGAAATGGAACAAGACATAATTGCTCAAACTGAAGAACTTGATAGAATGGAAGCAAAGATTGCTGAAAGCAAAAAATCTGAAAAACTTCTTAGCGACGAATACGTTGAAGCAAATCTCCGTGCAAACGAACTTAACGCTAAGATGCGCGAAATCATCAAAGAAGGCGCAAGCAACCCTCAAAGCGTAAAGATTAAGGAAACCATTGAAAGTTATTATGCTGAAACTGCTCCTGAAATTCAAGAACTTAGTGCAAAGAAAAAGGAAGTAGATGCAAACTACGATGCAATCGTAGAAGAAATTTCCGCTCTTAACGTAAGAAAACTTGCTATTCGTGATAGTGCAGAATACAAAAAGGCAGTTCAAGACGGCGCAGTGCTTGAAGGAAACATTGCTCAAGCAGAAAGCACCTTAAAAGAAAGTAAAGACAGAGTAGAAGCACTTGAAAAGAGAAGAGCAGACCTTTACGAAAAGAACGTTACTCTTGCAGGCAAGGCAAAGGAACTTGACGTAGAAGTAAGCAAGATGGAAAAGGAAATTAAAGGCTCTAACGGCTCAGTTCAAGACACCATCAACCAAGATGCACTTTATAAGCAAACCATTTACACCAAGCATCTCTTCGTTTCCGACCACGAAGTTGCTCTTGATGCAGTTAATAAGAAGATTGAAGGCGTAAAGGTAGCAGCACAAGGTTACGGCGAAAAACTTAATCTTCTAACCAAGAGAAGAGCAGAAGTAGTAACTCACCGTGCAAAACTTCAAGATAAACTTGATCTCCTAAACGAAAAACTTATGGAATATATGAGTTTCAACCGTCTAAGAGATATCTCTAACGAAATCGCATACGGCACTCGTTGTCCCGTTTGTGACGGATTCGTTGCTCAAAAGAAAGATTTACCACTTCGCGACACCAAGGCTCTTGACGATCAAATCAAGGCAGTTCAAGCAGAAATCAAGAAAGACGACAACGCACTTATGGGTGCAGAAACCAACATCGGTCAATACCAAGCAGCAACTGCAGTATCTAACCAATATCTTGAAAACCTTCTTGAAACCAAAAAGGTTCACGAAGAAGCAATTCAAAACGTACTCAAAGAGTACGGTGTAGCAACCATCGCAGAACTCTTTGCACTAACCGGCAAGGCAGTTCAAGATTCTAACGAACTTATCAAGAAAGTTGATCTTTACAACAAAAAGAGAGCAGAACTCCTTAAGGTAAGAGAAGCAAATAATCTCGTAGTAGAACAAATTAAGGATATTGACAACGTTCAACTTCCACGTGAACTTGAAATTAGCAAGCAACTTGAACAACTTATCGTTGAAACCAAATACGCATACGATCAAATGGCAAGTTACTATCAAGGCGAAAGCGCAATAGCACTTCTTGAAAAACTCCAAGTAGTTGAAAGCGAATACGAACAAATTGAACTTGCTCTTGAAAGTAAGGAAGCAGAATTAAACGAAGTTAAAGCAGTTAAGGCAGAAATAGATGAACGCCTAACCGCACTCGTAGATAGAACTATCGTTATAGCAGACGGTGATTTAGAACTTACTTATAGCGAAGTAGTAACCAAGTCTTATAGTGATTTCCTAAGTGCAATTTGCCAAGAAATTGACAAGGCAGAAGCAACCAAGGATCGCGCTAAACTTCGTTTACAAGGTCTTAAGAAAGTTGCAGGCGACCTTGAAGCAAGTCGCGATGAACTACGTGAAACCATTATTGCACGCGTAGCAAGACTTGAAAGCGCACAAGAAACCGTTGCAGAAATGTATGCAGAATACGAAAAGAGATTTGATGAAATCGGCATCAAGACGGAAGCAGACCTTAACGCAATTGTTATGAGTGACGCTGAACTTGAAGAAGTAAAGAAGGCAGTATTTGCTTATGACGAAGACGTTGCTATTACCCGCGATGAACTCAAGAACTTAGGCGAATCAATTGATGCTCATATCGGTTACTATGAAAATTACGAAGCAAACGTTGAACTTCTTGAAAACTTACGCAACCAAGAAGTTGAAGCAGTTTTGAAACTCAGCCACGAAAAGGCAGTTTTAGAAGATATGGAATATCGCTATAGCGAACTTCTAAATTCAAACAAGGCACTTTCATTCATTCAAGCAAAAATTAAGGGTATTGACGACCTAAGCAGTGCAATTAAAGAAGGCGCGCTTATCGCAAGTGATCTTGCAAGTCTTATCGTAGATAAAGCAAATGCAATCGTAAAACTTGCATCTAAGAATCGTTATTACGTAGACCTTTCAGACGATGGAAAACTTCTTCTTTATATCAACGGAAAGGGCAAGGTAAGAATTGATAAACTAACGAAGGAAGAAAAGGTACTTCTACCATTTGCAATTGCAAAGGCATTCAACGAAGTAATGGTTTCTCTTCTTGCAGGTGACGTTGTTTCTGCAATGAGCGTTTCAGCAGAAAGAAGTGATAAAGCAAGCCTTTCACCCATCGTAGAATACTCAAAGGAAAGCGAAATTATCGTAATTCCAGAAGATGAAAAAGCATTCCTTAACGCAGTAAGCAAACTCGCATAGTAAATTATCTACAACCGAAAAGAAAGATTTGCGGAGCAATTTGCTCCGCAAATTTGACTATATACCCCCTTTACCTAATTTGAATAGGGCGTTTAATTAGGATTAAGTAGGGGGATTTTATTAGGGAAATAGGTAAAATAAACTTTAAAATAAAGTTGACTAAATAAAATATATATAATATAATTTAGTGCATTGTCCAAATAGGACTAACGGAGGTAACGTAATTATGGAAAGAACTATACCGCTAACCCAAAAGAGATTTGATGAATTAACCGAAAGACTTCAAATGCTCAAAACTACTGGTAAAGCGGAAATCGCACTTGCACTTAAAACTGCAAAAGAATTCGGTGACCTAAGCGAAAACGCAGAATATACTGCTGCTAAAGACGCTCAAGAAAAACTTGAAATTGAAATTTACAAGACGGAAGAAATTCTCTCTAACGCATATCCCATTGACGTAAGCACCCTTAGCACCAAGGAAGTTTCCGTTGGTAACGTCGTTAAAGTGCTTTATGATGGCGATGATGAAGAAGATGCAGAAACCTATCAAATTCTCAACCGTATTGAAGTTGATACTGCAAACAACAAGATTTCCGACGAATCACCTCTCGGTGCTGCTCTTATGGGCAAAAAGAAGGGAGAAAAGGTATCTTTCAAAGCACCCGGTGGACGTATGATTTCTTTAACCATCCTAAACATATCTAAATAAGGAAGAAATTATGGAACAAGAAAACAAGAAGGTTCAACAACCCCAAGTGGAAGAAGTACAAGACATAAACGAAATTATTGCCGTTCGTCGTCAAAAACTTGAAGATTTAAGAGCAAGTGGTAACGACCCATACGAGCAAGTTAAGTATGAAGTAACTGCTACTGCAAAGGATATTTTTGAAAATTATCAAAATTACGAAAACAAGGAAGTAAAAATTGCAGGTCGTATTATGTCTAAGCGCGTTATGGGTAAGGCAAGTTTTATCCATATTCAAGACGGTACTGCAAAGATTCAATCATACGTTAGAATTGATGCTCTCGGCGAAGAGTCATACGCATCATTCAAAAAACTTGATATCGGTGATATCGTAGGTATTGAAGGCGAAGTATTTACCACTCACAAGGGCGAAATTTCCGTAAAGGCAAACAAGTATATCCTTCTTTCAAAATCTCTTCTTCCTCTACCAGAAAAATATCACGGTCTAAAGGATCAAGATACTCGTTATCGTCAACGTTACGTTGACCTTATCGTAAACCCCGAAGTTAAGGATACTTTCGTAAAGCGTTCACAAATCATTACCGCTATTAGAGAATACCTTAACAACCGTGGCTATATTGAAGTTGACACCCCAATTCTTAATACCATTCCAAGTGGTGCTAACGCTCGTCCATTCATTACCCACCATAACACTCTTGATATTGATATGTATCTTCGTATCGCTCCTGAACTTTACCTAAAGAGACTTATCGTTGGTGGTTTTGATAAGGTATACGAAATGGGTAGACTTTTCCGTAACGAAGGTATGGATACTCGCCATAATCCTGAGTTTACCACCATTGAACTTTACGAAGCATATACCGACTACTACGGTATGATGGAAATTGCAGAAGGTCTTTTCAAGTACGTAGCACAAAAGGTACTTGGCACTACCACCATCAACTATCAAGGTAAGGTTATTGAACTTGGTGGAGAATGGAGAAAGGTAACCATGTCAGACCTTGTTAAGGAAGAACTTGGCATTGACTTTGAAACGGAAGAACTTCCCGCTCTTATTGAAAAGGCAAAGGCTCTTGGTTTAGAAGTTAAAAAGGACGTAACTTGGGGCAAACTCTTGTACCAAATCTTTGATGAATGTCTTGAAAGCAAACTCGTTCAACCCACCTTCGTTCTTGATTACCCCGTTGACGTTTCTCCCCTTGCAAAGCGTAAGGCAAGCGACAAGAGATTAACAGAACGTTTTGAGTTCTTTATGAACTGCTTTGAAATGGGCAACGCTTTCAGCGAATTGAACGATCCTATTGATCAAAGAAAGCGTTTTGAAGACCAAGTTAAAGAACGTGAAAACGGCGACGATGAAGCCCAAATGATGGACGACGACTACGTAACCGCACTTGAATACGGCCTACCTCCAACGGGTGGTATGGGAATCGGTATTGATAGAATGATTATGATTTTAACCGATGCATCTTCTATTCGCGACGTTCTTCTCTTCCCAACAATGAAACCCATCAAGGGCTAATATGCACACTCCTTTAAACGACATACTAAAAAGTAAAGAAAACCATCTATCATTTCATACCCCCGCACATAACGGGGGTATCGTTATAGATACGAGATGGGATATAACTGAACTTTCCTTTAGCGATAACCTACTCAACGCAGAAGGGATTATCCTTGAAAGTGAAAGGGAAGTCGCAAAGGCTTATAAAGTTGAAAACGTACTATTTTCAACGGCAGGAGCAACCACTCTTATTCACACCGTTGTAAGAGCGCTTAAGAATAAGGGTGACTTCTTAATTTATGGAAACGCTCATAAATCCGTTTATAACGCACTTAGAATTAACAACGTTAAAGCAAGTTTGTATACGGGTAACGACGTAAAAGAAGCCCTTGAAAAAAGTGGCGCAAAGGTGGTAATTTGCACCTCTCCCGACTACTTTGGTAACACCCTAAACCTAAAAGAAATAGGGGAAGAAACAAGAAAGGCAGGGGCAACTTTGGTTGTAGATTCTGCGCACGGTTCACATTTTGCATTTTCCACTCTTTTGCCAACTTCGGCAACCGAATATGCAAGTTTGGTAATCTTATCTCAACATAAAACGATGAGTGTTCTCACGGGTGGCGCCATACTTGCTTATAGCAACGAGTTTAAGAAGGAAGTAGAAAGAAGTTTTCAAGAAGTTCACACCACCTCTCCTAACTATCTCGTTATGGCAAGCATAGAAAAAGCCACTAAGGAGTGGAAAGAAAGGGGAGAAGAAATTTATAGAGCAATGCACGAAGCCGTATCTCAATTCAAAAGGGTGTCAGAAGGCAAGGGCTTTAAGATTTTAGATACCGACGACTTCAGTAGGTTGGTGGTTGAAGTAGAAGGTGACGGCGAAGTGGTTGCAAAGTATCTTGAAGAAAAGGGCATATATCCGGAAATGGTTTACGGCTCTAAAATAGTTTTCATAGTTACTCCTTTTAACGCAAAGAATCTTAATCTTTTAGGCGAGGCGTTAAGCAATGCACCGTGCAAGCAAAAAAGGGAAGAGTTTGCTTTACCGCAAAGGGAAAAATTTATACCACTAACTTTTGGAAGTGAGTGTGAAGAAGTGTCGCTTGAGAGCGCAGTAGGTAGAGTATCTTACCGTGAAGTAGGTCTTTATCCCCCTGGTGTACCCGTGGTATCTTCAGGAGAAAAGTTTAGTGAAGAAAGTATAAACTTTCTTAAAGAGCATTTAAATTTCACCTTTGGTCTTGAAAAGGGGTATGCTCTTGTGTTAAAATAGTGGTTAGCAAACCTAAGGATAAAACGATATGGAAAAGTTAGGAAAGTTTATAACCGTTGAAGGTTGTGAAGGGGTAGGAAAATCTACTCAACTTAGACTTCTTAAAGATTATTTTGAAAAAGAGGGCATAGAGGCCGTCTTTACTCGTGAGCCGGGTGGCACTCCCGTTGCAGAAAAGATTAGGGGTATTCTTCTTGATAAGAATTTAACCATAACTCCCCTTATTGAAGCAAATCTATTTGCCGTTGCAAGAACGGAACATATCAACACTAAAATCAAACCTGCACTCAAAGAGGGAAAAATTGTCGTTTGTGATAGATACATTGATAGTTCACTTGCCTATCAAGGAGTTGCAAGAGATTTAGGTATTGACGAAGTATACGCTATAAATCACTATGCTCGCGACAATTGTATGCCAGACCTTACCATATTTATAGATATGGACCCTGCAAATAGTTGGCGCAAGCAAAACGGCACGGTAATTTTAAACGATAGAATGGAACTTGAAGACGCAATGTTCCACGCAAAGTGTTACAAAGGTTTCAAGGAGATGTGTGCGCGTGAGCCTGAAAGAATCGTACCCATCATACCTGACTCCGACAAATTCGTAACGCACACGGCAATTATAGACACCTTAAAAGCAAAGGGTATTTTATGATAGGCGACCTTCTCCAAAATAGCAAAGCATATCAAGAGTTCAAAAAAGATTTAAGCGCGGACAAAATTTCCCACGCCTATCTCTTTTTGGGCGAAGATAAACTTGTGAGAAGGGAATATATGCGACTTTTTGCATCAACCGTTTTGTGTAGAGCGGGTGGATGTGGCGTTTGTGATACCTGTGATAAAATTTATAACGACGCTCACTTAGGCGTACATTACTATAATCTTGATGGCAAAATGAACGTTAAGGTGGCAGAGAGCCTAATTGAAGAAAGTTATAAGTCAAGTTGGGAAGGCAACGAAGTGGCCGATGAAGGGCGCTCAAGCGGGGCAAGCAAGAGAATATATTTCATAGATAACATTGATGAACTTTCTCCCGTAGTTTCACCTGCAGTACAAAACAAACTCTTAAAGATATTTGAAGAGCCACCGAAAAACGTTATAATTGCACTTTTCGCAAAGAGCAGTTACGGCATTCTTCAAACCATTTTAAGTAGGGCGAAAATATGCTATCTTCCTTTGTTTACTACGGAAGAAGTATACGAAGAGTTATTAAGCGAAGGGCATGAGAGAGGGGTAGCGGAAATTTCTGCAACGCTTTCAGGTGGTTCTTTTGAAAAGGCGTATCGTTTCGTTGAAGACGAAGGTTATTATGCGCAATTTAGTGAATGTTTTGAGGTACTGAAGGGTTGTAAAAACTCTACTATGGTATCCGATTACATATATAGTCCCATATTCTCAAAAGAAAACATAGCAAGGACTTTGGAGTTTTTGTCAATAATACTAAGGGACGTGCAAATTAGGGTAAGTGGAGCAACCGTACCCTACGTAACGCGCAATCGCGATTACGACGTAAAGGAAATCTCGGAAGGTTATACCACTGCAAGCGTAGCAATGGCAATTTTAGAAGTCAACAACGGTATAACTATGCTAAGTTCCAACGTAAACAATACAACGGTTGCAGAAAGAGTGCTTTTTAAGATTTTGGAGGCAAAGTATAAATGGCAATAGTAGTAGGAATAAAGTTTAAAACCAACCAAAAAGTATACTATTTTGATCCTAAGGATATAGAACTTAAGGAGGGCGACGGTGTCGTTTTAGAAACTGCCCGTGGCGTTGAGTTTGGTAAGGTTGTTCAAGGTATTAAGGAAGTAGGCGACGAAGAAATAGTTGCTCCATTGAAACCTATTATTCGTAAGGCAACCAAGAAAGACGAAGAACAAAATGAAAATAACCTAAAAGAGCGCGATAGACTCATTAAGGAAACTATTCAAAAGGTTAACAATCACAATCTTCCTATGAAGATAGTAGATGCAGAA
Source organism: Candidatus Stercoripulliclostridium sp. (assembly GCA_045631675.1). Taxonomy (GTDB): domain Bacteria; phylum Bacillota; class Clostridia; order Christensenellales; family DTU072; genus Stercoripulliclostridium_A. Next base: position 2,454 of record JAZQVF010000128.1, on the reverse strand, counting down.
TACACCTTTGATAGAGCAAAGATAATCATCTATTTTACCGCAGAGTCAAGAATTGATTTTAGAGAGTTAGTAAGAGACCTTGCAGGCCTATTCCACAATAGAATTGAACTTCGCCAAATATATGAAAGAGAGGACATCAAACTTCGCGGAGCGCTTGCACAATGTGGAAGACCTTGTTGTTGTACTACCTTCTTGCAAGATTACGAAAAGGTATCAATGAAGATGGCAAAATATCAAGGATTATCTCTAAACCCCACCAAGATAAACGGTTGTTGCGGTAAGTTGATGTGCTGTCTTAGATATGAAAACGCATACTATCAAGATATGTCCAAGAAGATGCCCAAGGAACATTCTACCGTCATCACTCCCGACGGCGAAGCAATCGTTATGGAAAACGACGCTTTAAGGCAAGAAGTCAAAGTAAAGATACCACAAGAAGACGGTGTGTTTACCATTAAGAGATTTGCTTTAAGTGACGTTAAACGCAAAGATAATAGCGTACAAAAAGAAGAAGAAAACGACGAAGAGTAAAAAGGTATTGACATTCGTGAAAGCGAGTGGTAATATATAAATATATTAAAATACATTAAAATCCTAAGGAGAAACAATTATGGCATATGTAATCAACAAAGATGAATGTGTAGGCTGTGGCGCTTGTGCTGGCACTTGCCCCGTTGAAGCAATTTCTGAACAAGACGGCGTTTGCGTTATCGATCAAGACGCATGTCTCGGTTGTGGTGCTTGCACCGAAGCTTGCCCCACTGGCGCTATCGTAGAAGCATAGTTTAAAACCAATAAAAAGAGTGGCGTTCGCGCCACTTTTTTTATTCCCAAAAGGATATTTATGGAAATAAGACCCTATCAAGAAAAAGATCGTGAAAGGATGCACAAAATCTGTTTTGAAACCTCTACGGGTTTCAACTCGGAAAAGGGCAAGGTTGTGCTATACACAATGTATTGCGACTATTATATTAACGAAGAGCCCGAAAGTTGTTTCGTTGCAGTAAACGAAAACGATGAAGCAATCGGCTATATAATTTGTGCTCCCGACGATGAGAGATATCAAAGAATATTTAAAGAAAAGTACGCACCCATACTTAAAAAGGCAAGCCTATTTAAGTATCTTTTCCACTATGCAGGAGAATGGTATACTAAAAAAGCAAGAAAACTTTATCCCGCTCACCTTCATATTGACATTTTAGAAGAAGGACAAAGAAAGGGTTTAGGAACGGCTCTTGTGGATACTTTAGTTGCATATCTTAAAGGAAAGGGTGTAAAAGGCTTGCATTTAGGATGTTCTGCATCAAACGAAAAAGGTGTAAATTTTTATAGGAAATACGGATTTAAGGAATACGACAACAAGTTTGGTGGTATTACCTTCGTTATGGACCTTTAACCTTGACTTTTCTACGCGCGTGCGTATATAATATGTATAGTATGTTTTAAGGAGTGTATGATGAGCAATCAAAATCTTGTAACTCTTGCACGAAATATAAGGGAAAACATCGTCAACTGCATCGGCTCTTTAGGTGTAGGACATATAGGCGGTTGTCTTTCTATTGCAGATCTTCTTGCCGTGCTTTATGGCAAACACATGAATTACGATCCTAAAAATCCTAAGATGGAAGGTAGGGATAGACTAATTTGTTCAAAAGGACACGCAGGTCCTGCGATCTATGCCGTTCTTGCCGAAGTAGGCTTTTTCCCCAAAGAAGTTCTTGAAACGTTAAACCAAGGTGGAACGATTCTGCCCAGCCACTGCGACATGAACAAAACACCCGGAGTGGATATGACCGCAGGCAGTTTAGGTCAAGGTTTCAGTTGCGCAGTTGGCGTAGCACTTGGCTCAAAACTTAAAAAGGATGGTGCAACTATCTATGCAATAATAGGGGATGGCGAAAGCCAAGAAGGTCAAATCTGGGAAGCAGGTATGTATGCATCTCAAGCAAAACTTGACAACCTTATTGCATTTACCGACTATAACAAGATGCAACTTGATAACTATACCAAAGAAATCAACGACCTTGATCCCCTTGATAAGAAATGGGAATCGTTTGGATGGAAGGTATGGGTAATTGACGGCAACGATATTGATGCTATTGACAATGCAATCATTGAAGCAAAGGCATACGTAGGTAAGCCCAAAATGATCATAATGAACACCGTAAAAGGAAAGGGCGTAAGTTACGTTGAAAGTGCACTCGTTGGCTCACACTCAATGTCTATTACTCCCGAACTTCGCGCTCAAGGCATAAAGGAAATAAGAGGTGAATAGTATGGAAATTAACGAAAAAACCTTAATGAAAGAAGTTTTAGTTGACCATATGAGAACGGTTCTTGCAAACGACCCCGACGTCGTTATGCTTGACGCTGACCTTGCAAAGTGCGCAGGTGTAAACGTTCTTTACAAGGAATTTCCCGAAAAATGCTTTGATATAGGTATTCAAGAAGCAA
>JAZQVF010000127.1:0-26227 GCA_045631675.1 Candidatus Stercoripulliclostridium sp. | reverse complement strand
TTCAGCCAATAATACGTTCTTTAAAACTTCAAAATCAAATTTAAAGGTGATTTGCCATGAAACTTCATTATGGACTATCCTATTGTTATCATCAACGTATGAACGTTGTTTGTACTCACCTATATCAAACAATGCTAAAACCGTATCAACGTGCCTATTATATAAACCATTCATAAAGTCAAAATCTTCTTGGTCATCACCTAAAAACTCATACATATAAAATTGTAACTGAGATTTTATAAAATTTTTAATCTCCTCGCTTGAAATTGTCAAGTCGTAACAAACGAACTCTGCATCACCGAATTGAACGGGTTTACTATCTAAACTATCTACTGCTTTACTCCAATCAAAAGGCAAGGAAATGGTCTTGTATAGAGTATCAAGAACGGCAAAGTTTTTTACGTAATCTACGTCAGCCGTTTGCTGAAAACGTAAAAAATCGCTATATTTTGCAGCACCCCATGCGGCTTCAAAATCAACAATTTCTTGCCCGTCATCAGAAAATTCAAAATTAGGTTCACTATTAACATCAACAAGTTCAACTTGAGCATTGACGGTATCGTTATGCTTGCCCGCCCTTAAAGTCAAGTATTTACGTGCAAATAGGTAATCCTTAAGCGCAACGAGCGGTTGTTCGTTTCCAGACATTTGCATTAAACCGACAACCGTATTAACAAGGTCTTGAACATACTTAGATATTTCGGCGGTTTCCGCTTCTAAATACATATATTGCGATTGTCCATCCGTTACACGATTAAGTAAAAAGTTTTCTGAAATTCTACAAGGTGTTCCGTCGTGTTTGTAGAAAACAAACTTAACGTTGGCGTTAGTAACAATTTCTTTGTTAGTTGATGAATTAGTGTTTGCTATTACTTCTTGATAATTAGGTTTATCAGGAAAATCATCAGGCTCTTTAGTGCAACCTATCAAAGTCGAAAAAATGCTAACGAGTAATAAAATAATAAAAGCAAATTTAAGTTTTTTCATCCTATACACCACTTTAAAATTATTATACTAAAAGTATAATTGTATACAATATAGGTGTCAAGGTGTAACTTTAATAAATAAAAAGTAAATAAGGGCCTTTTAGGCCCTTGGAGCTAATGGCCGGACTCGAACCGGCGACCTGTTCATTACGAGTGAACCGCACTACCTACTGTGCTACATTAGCAATTCATTTATATTTTATATTCATATTACAAAAAAAGCAAGTGATTTCATAATATTCAAATAATTTTACAACAAATCATAAAAAGTATTGAACTGATATTCAAAATGTTTTATAATTAATTATAATCTTTTTTAAGGAGCAAAAATCATGGCAGAAAGCAGACTTATAGGTGATTATCCAGTAATTGGTATAAGACCTACTATAGACGGTAGAAGAGGTTTTATGAAGGTAAGAGAATCTCTTGAAGAACAAACAATGAATATGGCAAAAAGTGCCGCTAAATTATTTACCGACAATCTTAAGTATTCAAACGGAGAACCCGTTAAGGTAGTTATTGCCGATACAACTATAGCAAGAGTTGCAGAAGCCGCTGCTTGTGCAAATAAGTTTAGAAAGGAAGGTGTGGATATTACCCTTACCGTTACTCCTTGCTGGTGTTATGGTGCAGAAACTATGGATACCGATCCTAATACTATCAAAGCAGTATGGGGCTTTAACGGCACAGAAAGACCTGGTGCTGTTTACCTTGCATCAGTTCTTGCAACACATGCACAAAAAGGTCTACCTGCTTTTGGTATCTACGGCAAAGACGTTAAGGATGCTAACGACACTGAAATTCCAGAAGACGTAAAAGAAAAACTACTTAGATTCGGTAGATCTGCTATAGCAGTTGCAACAATGAAAGGAAAATCATACCTTCAAATAGGTTCAATTTGCATGGGTATTGGTGGTTCAATTATTGATAGTGACTTTATTGAAGATTATCTTGGAATGAGGGTTGAATCTATTGATGAAGTAGAAATAATTCGCCGCATGTCAGAAGGCATATATGATCAAGCAGAGTTTGATAAAGCCATGAAATGGACAAAAGAAAACTGCATAGAAGGATTTGACAAAAACCCCATAGAATTCCAAAGATCCCGTGCTGAAAAAGATGCAGAATGGGAATTTGTAGTTAAAATGATGCTTATCATTAAGGATTTAATGAATGGTAATCCCAATCTTCCCGAAGGTGCTGAAGAAGAAATGGTGGGACACAACGCTATCGCAGCAGGTTTCCAAGGACAAAGACAATGGACTGATTTTTACCCCAACTGCGATTTCCCAGAATCACTTTTAAACTCTTCATTTGACTGGAATGGCATTCGTGAGCCTTATATACTTGCAACAGAAAATGACGTGCTTAACGGACTTAGTATGTTGTTTATGAAACTATTAACCAATAGACCACAAATGTTTGCAGACGTTCGTACTTGTTGGAACGGTGAATCCGTTAAGAGAGTAACGGGATATGACATAGAAGGTCATGCAAAAGAAGCAAATGGTTTTATTCACCTTATCAACTCAGGTGCTTGCTGCTTAGATGCAAACGGTGAAGCAATAAACGATGAAGGCATGAATGAAATTAAAGAATGGTACAACGTTAATGATAAAGACGTAAAAGCAATCCTTGAAAACTCAACCTGGAATTATGCAGACCTTGGTTCATTTAGAGGCGGCGGTTATTCATCAAGATTTGCAACTCGTGCTGAAATGCCTGCTACCATGATTAGATTAAACCTTGTTAAAGGATTAGGACCCGTTATGCAAATCGTAGAAGGTTGGACTGTAAAACTTCCAGAAGAAGTAAATGACGTTCTCTGGAAGAGAACCGACTATACTTGGCCTTGCACTTGGTTTGCACCAAGACTCTCAGATAAGCCCGCATTTAAATCAGCCTACGACGTAATGAACAATTGGGGCGCAAATCACGGTGCTATTTCTTATGGCCATATCGGTGCAGACGTAATTACCCTTTGTTCCATGCTAAGAATTCCCGTATGTATGCATAACGTTGACGACCAAGATATTTTCCGTCCTGCCGCTTGGAACGCTTTTGGCATGGATAAAGAAGGCCAAGACTATAGGGCTTGTGCAAACTTTGGACCACAATACAAGAAGGTAAAATAATATGACTTATCAAGAAATTAGAGAACAAATGTGTGACGTTTGTCACAAAATGTGGCAACTCGGTTGGGTTGCAGCAAATGATGGCAACGTTTCGGTTAAACTACCAGATGGCAATTTTATGGCCACCCCTACTGGAATAAGTAAATCATTCATCACTCCTGAAAAACTTGTTATCATTGATAAAGATGGAAAAGTTATTGAGGGATTAGATGGATACAAGCCATCAAGTGAAATTAAAATGCACCTTCGTTGCTATCAAGAGCGCGATGACGTTAACGCCGTTGTGCACGCCCACCCACCAACAGCAACAGGTTACGCAGTAGCGGGAAAAAGCATGGATGAATATTCAATGATTGAAACCGTTATTGCTATTGGCTCAATTCCGCTTACTCCATATGGTACTCCAAGCACAAATGAAGTACCAGAGGCCATCACCCCCTATCTTAAAGAGCATGACGTATTTCTTTTGCAAAACCACGGAGCATTAACAATCGGTGCAGATTTAATTACTGCCTACTATCGCATGGAAACTTTAGAGTTGTTTGCAAAGATATCATTGACCGCTCATTTATTAGGTGGTGCACAAGAAATTTCAAAGCCTCAAATAGATAAATTGCTTTATTTGAGAGACAATTATTATCACGTAACGGGAAAACATCCAGGATATAAAAAATATAACAAGTAATATGACCTATCATTTAGCGATTGACGTTGGTGCTTCAAGCGGTAGATTTATTTTAGGAAATCTTAACAAAAAGATTGAGTTAGAAGAAATCTACCGTTTTGAAAACGGAATAGAATTTAATGGTGAATATCACGTTTGGAACCTTACTAAACTTTTTGACAACATAATTTGTGGACTAAAGGTTTGCAAAAAAATCGGAAAGATTCCATCCACAATCGCAATTGACACTTGGGGTGTTGATTACGTACTTATGAAAGGTGATAAGGAAATTTTACCTTGTGTTTCTTATAGGGACGTAAGGACGTTAACCACCCCTCAAGAAGTTTTTGAAATTATACCCAATGAGAAGTTATATTCCAATACGGGTATCCAATCTAATAATTATAATACCCTTTTTCAACTATATTGTGATTTGAAGTCAGGCAAAATGGAGCACGCTGATTCATTTCTAATGATGCCTGAATATCTCTCGTATAAACTTACTGGAATTAAAAAACACGAGTATACAATTTGTACAACGACTGGTCTAATTAATGCGGAAAGTAAAACTTGGGATTTAGATATAATTAATAATTTGGGCTTTAAAAAGACACTATTTAGCCAAGTTTTTCCATCTTGTACAAGCGTAGGTAAATTATCAAATAGTGTTAAGAATCTCGTTGGATTTGACTCTGAAGTTATCTTTTGCCCTGCGCATGACACCGCATCAGCTGTTTGTGCATGTCCGCTAAATGATACAAGTATATTTATATCATCGGGTACTTGGAGTTTGGTTGGAACTGAAAACTCTTCCCCTATTTTATCTAAAGAAGCATTAACTTCAGGTCTATCAAACGAAGGTGGAATAGACTATAGGTTTAGATTGTTAAAAAATATAATGGGTATGTGGATTTTCCAATCTATAAAAAAAGAGTTAGGTGGTAAATATTCCTACGATGAAATGATGCATCTTGCAATGGAGAGTAATTATATTAAGACGTTTGATCCTTCAAGTAGTTGTTTCCTTAACCCAAACTCAATGATTGATGCAATAAGAAATGAACTTCAAGATAATTCCTTATCATTGAATGACGTCATAAACTCAGCATACCATTCTCTTGCTAATACATATAAAAACACCTTGCTTGAGATAGAAAAATTAACTAACAAAAAAATCACTAAAATTGTTATAGTTGGTGGTGGCTCTAAAGATACCTACTTGAATAATTTAACTGAGGAGTATGCTAATGTTCCCGTATATATTGGCCCGACAGAAGGCAGTGCTCTTGGAAATATTATAAGCCAGATTAAATTCTTTAATCCCCTATTAAGCCTTGAAGAAATACGCAATAATATGATTTAAAACTTATAAACAAAAAAAGGATGGTCAATTGACCATCCTTTTTTATTGTAATTTAGTTATTTGTTTGATTCTTCAATTGCTACTGCAACAGCAACGGTTGCGCCTACCATTGGGTTATTACCCATACCGATAAGTCCCATCATTTCAACGTGAGCGGGAACTGATGATGAACCAGCAAATTGAGCATCACTGTGCATTCTGCCCATGGTATCGGTCATACCATAGGAAGCAGGACCTGCAGCCATGTTGTCAGGGTGAAGGGTTCTACCAGTACCACCACCTGATGCTACGCTGAAATAAGTCTTGCCATTTTCAAGACACCACTTCTTATAAGTACCACTTACAGGGTGTTGGAAACGAGTGGGGTTGGTACTATTACCAGTAATACCAACGTCAACGCCTTCCTTAATCATGATAGCAACGCCTTCGTTAACGTCGTTTGCACCATAACATCTTACCTTAGCCTTTTCACCATTACTATAAGCCTTTTCTCTTACGATGGTCAATTCATCGGTGAATTGATTATAATCGGTTTCAACGTATGTAAAACCATTAATACGGCTAATGATGAATGCAGCGTCTTTACCAAGACCGTTAAGAATAACGCGTAGTGGCTCTTTACGAACTTTGTTAGCTGAACGAGCAATACCGATAGCACCTTCTGCAGCAGCGAATGATTCGTGACCTGCAACGAATGCAAAGCACTTGGTTTCTTCACGAAGAAGCTTTGCAGCAAGGTTACCATGACCTAAACCAACCTTACGAGTGTCTGCAACAGAGCCAGGAACACAGAATGCTTGAAGACCTGCGCCAATAGCTTCAGCAGCATCAGCAGCCTTTTTAGCGCCTTTTACGATTGCGTTTGCACAGCCAATAGTATAAGCCCATACAGCATTTTCAAAAGCGATAGGTTGAACACCTTTTACGATAGATTCTACGTCAATACCCTTATCATCACAAATTTTCTTTGCTTCTTCAAGGTCTTTAACGCCGATGCTACTAAGGAATGCATTGATTTTATCTATTCTTCTATCAAAACCTTCAAATCTAATACTCATAACGCACCTCCACTATTGAATTCTTGGATTGATCTTGTTAACTGCATCTGCAAAACGGCCATAAGTACCGGTGCACTTTTTGAGTGCTTCTGCAGGATCTACGCCCTTAACAGTGATTTGTTCAAGCATTTGACCAAGACGGATAAATTCATAACCAATAACTTCACCATCTTCATCAAGGCCAATACGAGTTACGTAACCTTCTGCCATTTCAAGGTATCTAACGCCCTTTGCTTTGGTTGAGTACATTGTACCAATTTGGCTACGTAGACCTTTACCAAGGTCTTCAAGACCTGCTCCGATTGATAGACCGTTTTCACTGAAAGCAGATTGGCTTCTACCATAAACGATTTGTAGGAAGAGTTCTCTCATTGCGGTATTGATAGCGTCACATACAAGGTCAGTATTGAGTGCTTCAAGAATAGTCTTACCAGGAAGAATTGCTGCTGCCATAGCTGCAGAGTGAGTCATACCTGAGCAACCAAGAGTTACAACAAGTGCTTCTTCAATGATACCATCTTTGATATTAAGAGTAAGTTTGCAAGCGCCTTGTTGAGGAGCACACCAACCTACACCGTGAGTAAGACCACTAATGTCGCTAATTTCCTTAGCCTTAATCCATTTACCTTCTTCAGGAATGGGTGCGGGACCATGGTTAGGACCCTTTGCTACACAAACCATTTTTTCAACTTCGTGAGTGTATTGCATATTGCCTCCGTTTAATGTATTTATGTGATTTTATAATTTTTTAATGAGTTTAAGATCGATTCTTTGCTTTTCATCAATCTTAATAATTCTTACCTTAACGTTATCGCCTACGTTAACAACGTCGGTAACTTTTTCAACGCGTTCCTTTGAAAGTTTGCTAATGTGGATCATACCTTCTTTGTTTGAAGCGATTTTTACGCTTGCACCAAATTGACCCTTGTCATTTTCCATAATCTTAACTACGGTACCTTCAAACTCTTCGCCTACTTCGTATTCACGAACGATATCTTCAACTATCTTGCGAGCGTTAGCAATTGCGTCAGCATCACTTGATGCGATAAAGATCGTACCGTCATCGCTTATGTCAATCTTAACACCGGTTTCTTCAATAATCTTATTGATAGTCTTGCCACCGCTTCCAATAACTTCGCGAATTTTGTCAGGATTAATAGAGAATGAAACGATCTTTGGAGCATACTTGCTGAGTTCCTTTCTGGGTGAAGGTAGAACTTCAAGCATCTTTCCAAGAATGTGTAATCTTCCTTGTCTTGCTTGTTCTAAAGCACGAGTAAGAATTTCACGATTGATACCTTTAATCTTAATATCCATTTGGATAGCAGTAATACCTTCTTCGGTACCTGCTACTTTGAAATCCATGTCGCCAAAGAAGTCTTCAATACCTTGAATGTCGGTAAGAATATGAAGTTTATCGTTAACGTCATCTTTAATGAGACCCATTGCAACACCCGCTACAGGAGCTTTAATTGGTACACCTGCATCCATAAGAGCAAGCGTTGAACCACAAACAGATGCTTGAGAGGTAGAACCGTTAGAACTAATAACTTCTGAAACAGTTCTAATTGCATATGGGAAGAATTCTTCGCTTGGAAGAACGGGTTCAAGTGCGCGTTCTGCAAGTGCGCCGTGTCCTATTTCACGTCTACCGGGGCTACGTAAAGGCTTTGCCTCACCAGTACTATAACCAGGCATATTATAGTGGTGAATATATCTCTTGAATACTTCGTCGTCAAGACCTTCAAGTTTTTGAGCTTCAGAAATGGTTCCTAAGGTTGCAGTGGTAAGAACTTGAGTTTGACCTCTTGTAAATACAGCTGAACCATGAACTCTGGGAAGAAGACCTGCTTCACACCAAATAGGACGAATGTCGGTAAGGCCTCTGCCGTCGGGACGAACACCTCTATCTGCGATCATAGCGCGTACGCATTCTTTTTTCATAGCATAAAGGATGTCGTTAATATCACGTTTATTATCGGGATATATGTCTTCAAAATGAGCCATAATGTCAGCAGTGATTTCTTCTTCACGTGCTTCACGAACATTGCGGTCATAGGTATCAAACATATAGTTGATCTTATCTTGAGCGTATTCCTTAACGTCTTTTTCAATGTTTTCAGGAGCATGATATAGTTCAACTTGTTTCTTCTCTTTACCAACTTCCTTTTGAATCTCTTCAATCCATGCAACGATCTTCTTGATTTCTTCATGTCCGAAAAGAATTGCGTTGAGCATTTCTTCTTCAGTGAGTTCGTTAGCACCTGCTTCAACCATCATGATAGCATCTTTAGTTCCGCTAAGAGCAAGATTTAGTCTTGATGCTTCACGTTGAGCACTATCTGGATTAATTATATATTCGCCATCAACATAACCGATCATTACACTGCCAGTAGGTCCGTTAAAAGGAATATCTGAAACAGATAACGCGATTGAACTACCGAGCATTCCAAATACTTCTGGGGGAATATTGTAGTCAACGCTTAGTGCAGTTGCAATAACGGTAACGTCATTATAAAGTCCCTTGGGGAATAATGGACGAATTGGTCTATCAATAAGACGAGAGGTTAAAATAGCCTTATCGCTTGAACGACCTTCTCTCTTCTTAAATCCACCAGGAATCTTACCTACTGCATACATTTTTTCTTCAAAATCAACTCCGAGTGGGAAATAATCCATTCCTTCACGAGCAGACTTTGACATGGTTACGTTGGTAAGAACAACGGTATCACCACAACGAACGAGAACCTCTCCGTTGCTGTGTGAGCAGTAACCACCGATTTCAGCGCTTACTTCTCTTCCGCCAATAATTGTCTTAAAAATTCTACTTTCTTTCATTTTGCCTCCTGTTTCCATCCGCGGAAACCAATTTATATTTGATAATTAAATCCTAAAATTAAGTGCATTATCAAAAAAATGGGGCGACAAAGTGTCACCCCGATAATGCTTATTTACGAATGCCGAGTTCTGCGATTAGGCTTCTGTAGCTATCAATGTTAGTTTCCATTAGATAACGGAGAAGGTTCTTTCTTTGACCTACTAACTTTAGAAGACCTCTACGGCTGTGGTGGTCTTTCTTGTGAACTGAAAGGTGAGCATTGAGCTCTTCAATTCTCTTGGTAATGAGAGCGATTTGAACTTCGGGTGAACCGGTATCGTTTGCGCTTCTGCCATACTTAGCAATAATTTCTTGTTTTAATTCTTTGTTCATTTTGTTTACTCCTTTTTATATGAGCTAATCCGCCTATCTCCCAGTCCATAAATTGCCTTATAAACCGAGGGACAGGTAAACTGCTTGAATAATATAACATATTATTGAGAACGTTGTAAAGCGAAATTTCATCAATAAAATAAAATTTTATTTATAATACTCCCTTTCTTCTCAAATATTCCTCAAAACCCTTTGGGTTTGCTTTTCTCTCAATTCTTCCATCTACGTGATAAACGAATTTTGACATAGCACCAGCGCCTGCCGACAAAACGGAAGTGGTTTCCTCCATATAATCAACGTTATATGCACACTGCTTACCAGGCTTACACCAGCCTACGTTTTCTAAACCATCTGCCATATTCTTTTGACGATACATATAATATGGAATATAACCTTTTTGAGAAAGCATTTTGATCGAATAGTCAGTCATTTGCCTTATAGTTCCATCCATCTTACGCTCACTTCCGTCTTGCTTAAGCGTCGAACCTCTCTTTAGAGATAAAGTATGTACGGTTATATTTTCTGGATCAAGCTCAATGGCTTGATCTAATGACCTTTGAAAGTCAGATAAAGATTCCCCTGGCAATCCTGCAATTAAATCCATATTGATATCAAAATTAAATTTTCTTGCAAGTTCAAACGCCTCGTATAACTGCTTTGTAGTATGCGCTCTACCTAAAATTTCAAGTGTGCTATCTTTAAACGTTTGGGGATTAATGGAAATTCTCGTTACTCCACATTCTGCAAGCGCGTCTAACTTATCTAAAGTGATACTATCCGGTCTGCCGGCCTCAACAGTAAATTCAACCTTATATTCGCCTAACAAAGAGCAAATTCGCTTTAAATCGCTTGCGCTCAATGAAGTGGGAGTTCCACCTCCTACGTAAATATTTCTCACACTCAAACGATTATCGTTAATAATTTGTTTTATTTCATTAATTTCATTAACCAAGCAATCAACGTAAAGAGGAACCAGTTTTTTTACCCTATTGAACTCTGTTGAGATAAATGAACAATATTTGCAACGCGTAGGACAAATAGGAATATTAACAAAAATGTCTACCTCATTTTCTTCGCTGAAATAGCAATCCCTTTGCCCATTAACAACATCTTCTATAAGTTTCGCTCTTGATTCTTCAACGTAAAACTCATTGATAATTTGCTCAATTGGGTTGCTATGGCTACCAATTAAATCATAATATATTCGTGTTGGTCTTACCCCAGTCAAGGATCCATAAGGAAGAGTTACTTGTATCCTGTTAGAAATATAACGATACAAGAATTTTTTAACTTCTCTCTTGGCTACCCTTTTATATTCTAAAGACCCTATTTCAAAAGATAAGTTAAAAGATGCCGATTCACTACCAAAAATTTCCGAAATAATAAAGACTTCAATCGTATTTGTTTTTTCTAAAACTTTAACCTCAAAATCATCACCATCGTCGCAAATCATTACGAACGGGAAAAATGCCCGAATTATTTCGGGCACGTCGTTCATATATGAAGGCAAATTTTCAACGTTTAACTTTATTTTCATAAATCGCGTAAATAAGGATTAAATTTGTATTCATACTCTAAAGTAGTTTCCAACCCGTGTCCAGGATACACCAAGGTTTCCTTTGGAAATTGCTTTTTAAGTCTTTTTAACGTTTGAACCATATTGACTTCAGTACCATCTCCGAGGTCAGTCCTTCCTATACAACCACGGAACAAAGTATCTCCACTAAATAGCATTCCATGTATAACGTAACATACACTGCCTGGCGTATGTCCTGGTGCAAGGAAAATTTCGATATCGCGTAATTCGTGATTGTAGGATTCAGTGTAGTCGTCTATAAGAATATCTGGCTCAACTGGGGGAATATGCATATTAAATCTATCACCCAAATGTTTATCAGTATACAATTTATCCGCATCACGCTCGTGAATTATGATTTTAACGCCATCTCTTTTAAAGTACTGTAGATCATGAATATGATCAATATGACCATGTGTTAATAGAATTGCAGTTACTTTTTTATTCAATTCACGCTCAAGTTTTTTTACTTTATGGTATGAGTGTGGTACGCAATCAATCAACAACGCTTCCTCATCTGCCCAATAAACAAAGTAGGAAGTAGCGAAATCAAAGGATGGATAAGTAATTTTAACGACTCTTACCATAATCTTTTAGCAATTGCATTCAAAAACTCAAAACTATTTACGCCCTTAGGCTCAACACCTTCTTTTTTGAATAGCCCTACTAAATCTTTGGTCATAACACCACTTTCAATAGTATCAATGGTTGCTGATTCAAGGCGCTTAGCAAAATCAACTAGATCATTCAAGCCATCCATCTCTCCTCTTTTAGCAAGTGCGCCGGTCCATGCAAATATAGTGGCAACCGAGTTCGTTGAAGTTTCTTCGCCATTAAGATGTTTATAATAATGACGTGTTACGGTTCCGTGCGCTGCTTCAAATTCATAATTTCCATCAGGTGAAACTAAAACGCTTGTCATCATTGCTAATGAACCAAAAGCAGTCGCCAACATATCGCTCATAACGTCGCCATCATAGTTCTTGCAAGCCCAGATATATCCACCGTTAGAGCGCATTACACGAGCAACTGCATCGTCTATTAAAGTATAGAAATATTCAATGCCAACTGATTCAAATTTATCCTTATATTCATTTACATAAATGTCATTAAAGATATCTTTAAATCTGTGATCATAAGTCTTGCTTATGGTATCTTTACTTGAAAACCATAAATCTTGCTTTGTTGACAAAGCATAATTAAAGCAAGATCTTGCAAAACTACTAATGCTCTTGTCCGTATTGTGCATTGCTTGAATAATTCCTGCAGAAGGTAGGTCTTTGATAAGTTTTTGCGTACCATCTGGAAGTGATATGTAAACTTTTCCACCTTCAGGTACATATGCTTCTACTCCTGAGTATACGTCACCATAAGCATGACGAGCAATGGTTATTGGCTTTGTCCAATTCCCAACAAGTGGTTTAATTCCATCAACAAGTATCGGTGCTCTAAATACTGTACCGTCAAGAATAGATCTAACCGTACCATTGGGTGATTTCCACATTTCGGTTAAATTATACTCCTTAACCCTTTGTGCATTTGGAGTAATCGTTGCACACTTTACACCTACTCCATATTTCTTTATAGCGTTTGCAGCGTCAACTGTAACTTGGTCCTTCGTCTTATCACGCTCAGGTAGGCCAAGATCATAGTATTCAGTTTTTAAATCAATAAATGGTAAAATTAAAATTTCTTTAATCTTTTGCCACAATATTCTTGTCATTTCATCGCCATCCAATTCAACTATAGGATTAAGCATTTTAATTTTATCCATTTTAAAACTCCTTTGCTTCTTTATTAACGTATTTAGTAAATCTAATCAAGTGGCCATTATCAACAATTGGCTCACCACTTTCAATTTCTATCCAGTTGTCTTTCATATACAAATTGGGGAAAAACACTTCTGCTTCACCGATTTCATCAACCTTTGTAACGTATGCTTCATTACAATAGTCAATCATAGTACGATAAAACATTGCACCGCCAACAACAAAAATATCATCTGTATCGTACTTTTTAAGTTCTTCCTTCAAAGCATCTAACGTTTCACATACGATGCAATCATCTCGCGTAAACACGTCGGTAAGAACTATGTTTGTACGTTTAGGTAATGGCTTTGAGCCAGGGAAAGAAAGCAACGTATTCCCTCCCATCACAATAATCTTGTTTAATGTTTTTTCTTTAAAAAATTTTAAATCTTGTGATAGATGAAACAATAAATCGTTCTTTTTTCCAATTCCCCATTCTTTATCAACGCAAACTATGGTCTTCATAATTAAATAGCTACCTCCACGGGTTTATCAAGAGGCGTTGCTTTGTAGTCAATAAGTTGGAAATCATCAACGGTAAATTCATAAAAATCTTTCACGTTAGGATTCATAACGAACTTAGGCGCTTCAAATTGCTCTCTTTCAATAACTTCTTTGATAATTGGAATATGCCTATCGTAAATGTGAGCATCTGCAATAACGTGAACTAACTCGCCAACTTTTAGTCCGCTTACTTGCGCCATCATATGTTGAAGTACAGCGTATTGACATACGTTCCAATTGTTAGCAGTTAACATATCTTGTGAACGTTGGTTAAGAATACAATTTAAAGTATCGCCTGATACGTTAAAAGTCATAGAGTATGCACAAGGATACAACCCCATCTCGTGTAAGTCTTGGTGAACGAATATGTTTGTCATAATTCTACGGCTTTGGGGATTATTTTTTAAATCGTATAGCACTCTGTCAACTTGGTCAAATTCACCCTCTTTATACTTATGCTTTACTCCAAGTTGGTAGCCATAAGCCTTTCCGATAGTACCATTCTCATCAGCCCAGGCGTCCCAAATTTTGGTTTTTAATTCTTGAACTCTGTTTGACTTCTTTTGCCAAATCCAAAGCAATTCATCAATACATGATTTGAAAAAAGTCTTTCTAACGGTAATTATTGGAAATTCTTTAGACAAATCATATCTATTTACGATACAAAACTTTTTAATAGTATGAGCAGGCGTACCATCTTCCCACTTGGGGCGAACTTCTAACTCTACGTCTGAATATCCATTTTCAAGAATATCTTTTACGTTTTGAACAAAAACTTTATCTGCGTAGCTCATTATAACCTCCAAAAGACGATATCTTTTAATTATTTTAACATATTAGATAGATATTTTAAAGACATTATTTAAATTTTTATCAAAAGAATATATTTTTTGTAGCATTATAAATTAATTTAGATACTTTTAGTTGATTTTTTTGATATAAAAGTTTTTTACGCGTGCGTGTTTACAAATGCACGCGTATGTGATAATATATATGTGAGAAGTGTTCATCAAAAACTATTACTATGATTATGGAGGCAAAATGAACCCTATCTATAGCAAATATAAGGAGCGCTTTATACAAATAAGCGGTTCAAATAGAAGCTTATATCTCAAAGGTATAGTGAAAAAATATAGTTATGACATCGGCGCAATTATGGAAACAAGAAACGACACCGATGATTTCTTATCTTTTCTATGGCATGGTAGAAGATCATTTACTCTCATAAACGAGAAGATAGTTTCTAAAATTTTAAAGCAATCCATTAAAGTAGATTCTGTTAATAATGAAATTTCAAAACTTTATTCTATTGAAGAAGATATCAATTCAGTAGAAACTAATGATGCAAAAAACACCAAAACACAAATTAAACCAGTTAACAAAATACTAACAACTCAAATTAGCAGTCTTAGATACTTAAAACGCGAAATTGAAGAAGTAGAAAAAGAAACAGGTCTTTACGATTTATATATTGGCTATCCCTTCGTAATAGGAAATTTATCAAATGATATTCAATTAAAAGCCCCACTACTCCTTTTCCCCGCGCACATTAACATTGAAAAAGACGAAGTTTCACTTACACTTTCAAGCAATCAACCTATAACTTTAAACAAGGCCTTGATACTTGCTTATGCTAAAGAGCATAACATAAACACTGACAAATTAATTCAAGAGTTTGACCCTCAAGCAGAAGATATATTTAAAAACCCAAATGAAATTATAGATTACCTAAATGCTAATGGGTTTAAATTCCGTAACAACAAAAGAAAAACTTTACAAACGTTTGATAGTGCCGGGACACCTATTGATGGTTTAGAAATCAGAAATTATGCCGTTATAGGAAAATTTCCACTTGCAAATGCAATATATAACGACTATATTGCCCTTGAGAAAAATAATTTAACTACTCCACAAATTGAAGCTTTACTAAATCCATCTAAAAAAGAAAGTAGATCTGAAATTAAGAGAAGAAAAAAAGCCAACAAAAAACAAAACAACATATTGGCGCCATCATATTATTCAATCAATGATTTAGATTACGCACAAGAAAATGCTCTTTCAATAATTGATAGAGAAAACAACGTAGTTATATATGGACCTCCAGGCACGGGTAAATCTCAAACCATCGTCAATATAATTAGTGACGCTCTTTGCAAAGGTAAAAAAGTACTAGTCGTAAGCCAAAAAAGAGCGGCTCTTGACGTCGTTTACTCAAGACTTGGTGCGTTAAATAATAAAGCAGTACTAATTCCTAATCCAGAAAAAGATAAATCTTCATTTTTTGAAAGAATTCGTACAATGCACTCTCTAACGCTCGCTTCAAGCTACAACGATAATATTGCAAAATACAAGAAGGCCGAAGGAAATATTAACCAAGAACTTGACGTACTACAATCCATAAGTGACACGTTATTCACTAAGATGCCTTTTGGCCTTAATTTACAAGAAATGTATGCTGCGTCGTATAATATTGGTAAGGACACAAAAGATTACAAATTATATAATAAATTAATGCAAACTGATATAATTGCTGCAAAATACGCCGATTTAAACGACAACCTTAAACTTATTGCGGACAAAAATATTGCTAAATTCTATATATCTCAGCTAAATTTAGTTCGTGAAAATGAAATGGTAAAGCATATATTACCTGATATTGACATGCATCAACTAAAGGAGACGCAAGCACTAATTGATAAAATTCTATCAAAATCAATTACTCCATTTGATACTTCAAAATATCCATATAGTCGATACCTTACAACGTTCTACCTTGAAAAGCCAAACGTTGATAGAAAATCATTAAAAAAAGTGGCGCATATCGTAACGGGATTTGAACACCCTGCCCTTTCACGATGCCTTCATTTGTCTTATTTCCCAGCATTTTGGCCAGTATATCCATTCTTGCAAGCAAAATATAATGAATATTTAGAAGACGTTAAGATAGACCTAAATATTGCAAAAATTGCGCTTGATGAAGCAACACAAGAATATCAAAAACTTAATAAGGTCCTTGACAAAGAAGGATTTGCACTCGTTATTGCAGGATTAATAAATGGTAACGTTTCTTTAATTTTGAAGTTAAAAGATGCTCTATCCAACTACATCAAGGTTAGAGATATGAACAATGCATTGAACGCATTGTCAGCAAGCGTACAAGAAATTTTAAAGTTTGCTTATGATAATTCAGATGGTTCCATTTCATCAATGGAGAACGTTCTAACAAAAATTATGCCAATAAGAATTTATCATGAGATAATTTCTATGGATAAAATGATAGAACCATATCTTTCTAAAACAATTACGTTTGATGATTTAAGAAATCGTATTATTAAACTTAAATCCGATCAAAGAGAGATTTCAAAGAGTCTTGCTAATAGTAAATTTAGCAAAGAATATTGTGAAAAGTTCAAACAAGATTCACATGCAAAAGATTATTTATACGAGATTCAAAAACAACGCGCGCTTAAACCTATTCGCGTAATGTTTGAATACTTTGATGACCTATTGTTAAATCTATTCCCATGTTGGCTACTATCCCCGGAAGTAGTAAGTACCATTTTCCCGTTAAAAAAAGACTTGTTTGATTTGGTTGTATTTGATGAAGCATCTCAAATATTCATTGAAAACGCGCTACCTTCTATTTATCGTGGAAATAAAATTGTCATTGCTGGAGACAATAAACAATTACGTCCTACTGCAGGATTTGTTAAAAAATATTTTGGTGATTATAGTAACATGCAAGATTTGTCAACTCAAGCAGCATTAGAAGTTGAAAGTTTGCTTGATCTTGCAACTGCAAGATACTATCCAGTATACCTTCAATACCACTATAGAAGTCAATATGCAGAATTGATTGACTTTTCCAACGCTGCGTTTTATGAAAACAAACTTCAAATTGCACCAAACACCTCAAAAAACTGGGAAGAACCCCCAATTACAAGAATTAAAGTTAAAGGAACTTGGCAAAATAGAAGAAATCATGAAGAAGCCGTTGCAGTGGTAAAGCTTGTTAAAAACATATTTAACAAGAGAAAATCCAATGAAAGCGTTGGCATAGTAACATTTAACACCGACCAAAAAGAATATATTGAAGATTTATTAGACGCAGAAGCAGATAAATCACAAGTATTCCGTAAACAACTATTTAATGAGCGAAATAGAATTGTTGATGGAGAAAACGTAAGTCTATTTGTAAAGAATCTTGAAAACGTTCAAGGCGAAGAGCGAGATATAATAATATTTAGCATTGGATATGCCCGAAACGACTTTGATAAGGTTGTCGCTCAATTTGGATCGCTTTCAAACGAAGGGGGCGAAAATAGACTAAACGTTGCTATAACAAGGGCAAAAAAGAAAGTATACGTTGTTACAAGCATTGAGCCAGAAGAACTTGATAAAGCAGATTTAACTAAAAACAATGGTCCTAAACTGCTTAAAAAATACTTACAATACGTACGAGCCGTTTCAAGCAATAACCAACAAGAAGTACGCTCAATTCTATCAACGTTGCATCGTCCTCTTAATAACATTGATCCTATTGGTGCATACGAAATTCAAATAAAAGATGCACTTGAAAATCTTGGATATGAAGTAGACGTAAACCTCGGAAACACCGAATATAAATTATCACTCGGTATTTTCGACAAAGAACTTAATTCATATGTTTTAGGCGTCGAGTGCGACTATAGAGCATTCCACTCAAGTCAAAGCATATTAGAAAGAGACATCTATAGATTTAAATTTTTTGAAAGTCGTGGATGGGTTATCGTAAGAGTATGGTCAAGAGATTGGTGGCTATCAAGAGAAAAAGTTTTAACTGATTTGGTTGCTGCTATTGAAAGACAAAAATCAATCTTACGAGAAGAAATTAACAAAAATTAGGAGAAAAAAATGATACATTTATTTTATGATTCAGATAGTGAACTCAATTTAGATATAGCAAAAGAATATGGCATTGAAAGTGATTATCATCACATAAAAATGCCCTATATAATTCAAAATCGCACCCACCTTTGCGAACTAATTACTGAAGAATCTTCAAATGAATTCTTTTCATTAGTAAAAGCGGGTAATATGCCTTCTACTGCAGCATTAAATCCCATGGAATATACTCAAATCCTTGAGCCATATTTTAAAAATGGAGATGAAATGTTATACGTAGCATTCAGTTCAAATATGAGTGGTACTTTTAACAACCTAAACATCGCACTCAAAGATTTAGAAGAAAAATATCCTGAAGCTAAATTCGTTAGGTTTGATACAAAAGCTATTAGTATGTCTGCAGGGTTAATGGTTTTAACTGCAAAAAAATTGATTGATGAAGGTAAATCAATAGAAGAAATAGTATCTTTTCTTGAAAAAATTGCAATGAATGTCAACGTTTCTATAATAGCAGACGACCTAATGTACTTGAAGAAAGGCGGTAGACTTACTGCTATTAAGGCTTTACTTGGTACGATGTTGCAACTAAAACCCATTATCAAACTAACAACTGCAGGTACATTAATTCCTACTACTAACGTTGCGGGTAGAAACAAGGCAATAATGACAATTATGAAAGAAGTTTCTGAAACCGTTGATGAGATAGACAAATACCCAATTATTATAATGCACGGCGACTGCATTGACGACGCAATAAGAATGGAAACGAAACTTCTTAGCATGATTCCAGGTGCTACTGTAATAAAACAATACATAGGACCTGTTATTGGTTCACACTGCGGTCCCGGCACTGTTGCATTAGTTTACCTAAGTAAAAACACAAGGCCCGAACCTATTGCTGAATAATGAAAAAATACATAGTTATCCTTCTAATTTCACTTGTACTAACATCCATACTGTGTGGGTGCAATTATGATTCGGAAAATTATGTATTCGGAACCTACTATAGCATCAATATTAAAGGTAAAAACGCTCGTTCTAACATTAAAGAAGTTGAAACTCTTTTAGAAGATTTAGATAAAACCATATCTACAAACATATTAGATAGCGACGTCTATAGAATTAACGAAGCAACGGCAAGCGAAAAAGTAAAAGTTTCAAGTACAACTATTTCGCTATTTAAACTTTCAAAAGATCTTTACTATAAAACAAACGGGGCGTTTAATCCTGCCGTTTATCCACTCGTTGAACTATGGGCTTTTTCTCCAAATACGTATACGGGGATTGCGCATGCCATTCCAAATGAAAATACAATAAATGATAAACTTGCCTATTGTGATATTGAGTTATTTATAATAGATGAAAATGAATCAACTATTACAAAACAAACAAACGAGGCAAAAATTGACTTTGGTGGCATAGGAAAAGGATTTGCCGTTGACCTTGCTTATGAAAAAGTCAAAGATGCAGATCACATTGTAATAGATATTGGTAGAACCATCAAGGTAAAGCAAGATACAACTTTGTTTGTTGCCGACCCAAGAGGTGGAGATTTTGTTGCTAAGGCTACATTATCAAACCAAAGTGTGGCTACAAGCGGAGATTACGAAAGATACTATATTTTAGATGGAGTAAGATATCATCACATCATAGACAACACTGGCTATCCTGCAAACCTTAACGATGACAATGCTATAATTTCTGCGACCATCGTAGGAGAAAGTGCTATGTTGTGTGATGCTATGTCTACTGCATCCTTAATACTTGGTTATAGTGAATGTAAACCACTTCTTGAAAGCATGGGACTAAGCGCCCTGCTTCTAACTGAAAACGGCTATTATACTGTAGGAGAAGAGAAATTTGAAATTCTCGATACGACAAGACAAAAGCTTAATTGAACAATTTAAAAAAAGAAGATTGTTTACCATAGTTGATGCCATTCTAATCGGCATCTTATTACTTGTCGTTGTTTCTTGTTGTATTTTCTTTTTACCAAGGCAAACGGGCGAATACGTCGTTATATATCAGGCCGGCAATGAAATTGGTAGATACAGTTTAAGCAAAAATCAATCAATTGATATATTGGATGGCAAAATGACCTTGCATATCGACGACTTTACCGCAAGTGTAATTTACAGCGACTGCAAAAATCAAATTTGTATTAATACTAAAAAAATATCTAAATCCGGTGAAAGAATAGTTTGCGCACCCAATAAAATATCTATTGTAATAAAGGGTAAAAACGAGGTGCTTGTAACAGGAGGTGCTATATGAAAACAAAATTTATAGCATTAACTGGCATATTATTTGCTTTAACTCTTATCATAGGTACAATAGAAAACCTAATCCCCCCTATTATTCCTGCTTTACCTTTTGTTAAGATAGGACTCTCCAATATAGTTATTACCTTTTCACTAATAATTTGCGGATTTTGGCCTACGTTAATAATTGCAATTGGTAAGTCTATTATCGTGCCATTATTCGTTGGTAATCCTATGATGATTGCTTATTCATTAATGCCAACAATTATAGCATTAACTATAACATATTTTTTACTCAAATCTAAGAAAATTGGTATACCAACCATCGGTGCCATTTCAGCAATAACCCATAACATTTTACAATTATCCGTTGCATCAATAATTATGAGTACAATAACTGTTTTCGGTTTTGCACCGTATCTCATCGTTACTGGTTGCCTATCTGGATTTATTACTGGGTTGATTAGTATATTACTTGTTAAATATTTACCAAATTCGATTATATTATTTGATTAATGCTTATCAAATGGTAAAAATTCATCATCAATTTCTTTTGAATCGGCTGAAAAAATAGTGCCGATATTAAGCGCCCTTTGTAAAACGTTATAACCAAACTTATCTCTAAGCTTGTCTATGGCCTTATCAAGATTCTCTTTTTTATGGGAATCTTCTTCCCACAAAAATGATTGAAAGCATTCACCTTCAGTAGTAAGTTTAAATACGTTAACCGTTATTGTTCTTAGTGGCAAATCTTTTGAAAAATCATGACATTGATCAATAAGTTCCATTGCCTTTTTACCAAATTCATGAGAGGAACAAGTAGGAACTTCTAAAAGACCTTGTTTAGAATGAACTTTTAAATTAACGTCCCTAAGCGTAACGCTAACACCTTCTGCAATGGCCCCATAACTGCGTAATCTAAACCCTATCATCTCTACTAATGCATAAACTATGCTTCGAGAATTTTCTCTACTAATGATATCCTTTGGGGGAGTTGTTCCGTGTCCGATGCTTTCTGGAATTTTTTCATCAGTATAATATTTAACTTCTTCTAAGTCCATTCCATTTGCAAAGTCATACATTGTTTCTCCATATTTACCAAATTGTTTAATTAACATGGCTTTATTTGAACAAGCAACGTCTCCTATGGTCCTAATATTAAGCAACTTTAACTTCGCATACGTGGACTTACCAACGTATAACATTTCATTGGCATTGAGTGGCCAGGCAACTTCTTTAAAATTTTCTTTACTTATAATACTAATAGCATCAGGTTTTTTTAAGTCGCTACCTAATTTAGCAAAGACCTTATTAAATGATACACCTATAGAAACGGTTAAGCCACCAGTTGTTTCCTTAACTTCTTTTCTTATTTTCTCGGCAATTTCATAACCATTCCCGAATAACAACGTAGACTTAGTTACGTCAAGCCAACATTCATCAAGCCCAAAACTTTCAACCTGCGGTGTGTACTTTACGTAAATCTCACGAACCATTTTAGAATATTTAACATATTCCCTATAGTGTGGTTGAACTACAACTAAATCTTTGCACTTTTGTTTGGCTTGCCATATTGGTTCGGCTGTTTGAACGCCATAATTTTTTGCAATAGTTGATTTAGCAAGCACAATTCCATGCCTTTTATCAGGGTCTCCGCAAACAGCAATAGGTTTTCCCTTTAATTCAGGGTTAAGTATCTGTTCAACAGATGCATAAAAATTATTTAAATCAATATGTAGAATTATCCTTTCTGACATTGCTTAAACATTATTTCCGTTTGTTGAAGTAGTTTGGTATAATCACCATCGTTGGAAATTATAAAATCTGCAACATCAACTACGTTATCTTCTTCCTGTTGAATATTTATTATATTTTGGGCTTGCTCATAAGAAACGTTGTCTCGCTCAACAACCCTTTTGACCCTCATCTCGTTTGGTGCCGTAACTGCGCAAATTTTATCATATTTGAAATCTTTAGGACACTTACTAAGCAATGGTATTTCCACGAAATTAAGAACATTATCTAAGGTCCTCTCACTAATTAATTTAAATATTCTTGGATGAGCAATCTCATTTAACGTTAAACGCGCATCTGAATCAGCAACGATTAATTCTCTTAATTTGTTTTTATCTAAAATACCATTTACAAAAACCCTTTCAAAGGTGTTTGATAAAATAGTCAAATACTCCTTGTCTTCCAGGAGTTCTTTGTTTATTTTATCGGCATAAATGGTGTTACCACCTAAACTTGCAATAATTTCCATTACTGAACTTTTGCCGACGCCAATACCACCAACGACTAAAACTATCATAATTACTCTACCGTAAACCAGTTGTTACCTTCTTTAGCATCTGCTATTAAAGGCACTTTGAGTTGCATAGCGCTCTCCATGCTATTAACAAGTAGTTTCTTTACTTCATTTACCTCTTCAATAGGACAATCTAAAACCAATTCATCGTGTACTTGTAAAATAATTTTTGATTTATAATTGCCTGCATTCAAAGCCTTATAAACGTTCAACATTGCGACCTTCATTATATCAGCAGCCGATCCTTGAAGTGGCATATTCATCGCAGCCCTTTTGCCAAATTCCTTAATATTTCTATTTGAAGAATGGAGTTCAGGGAAGTAACGAATTCTTCCGCATATCGTTTTAATATATCCGTTATCTTCAGCAGTTTTAACGTTAGCGTCCATAAACTGTTTAACTGATGGATAGGTTTCAAAATATCTATCAACAAACTCTTTTGCTTGATATGGACGCACCCCTATGTTTTTAGCAAGACCAAATGCACTTATGCCATAAATTATACCAAAATTAACGGCTTTGGCACTTCTACGCATAGATTTAGTAACGTCCACTAAAGATACATCGTGTATTTTTGATGCAGTAATTGCGTGTATGTCTTCGCCATTTTGATATGCATCAACAAGAACAGGATCGTTGCTAAAATGAGCAAGCAAACGCAATTCTATTTGAGAATAATCGGCTGAGACAAGTTTATTGCCATTGCTTGCTATAAACATTCTTCTAATTTCTCTACCTTCATCGGTTCTAATTGGTATGTTTTGAAGATTTGGTTCAGTAGATGAAAGTCTTCCCGTGGTCGTTAGACATTGTTTAAATATGGTATGAACTTTACCTGTCTGCTTATTAATCAATCCACGCATACCTTCAATATAGGTCGATTGTAATTTTTTAATTTGACGATATCTTAACAATAAAGTAACTATGGGATGATCCAATTCTTCTAAGATGTCAGCAGCAACACTATAGCCTGTCTTTGTTTTCTTGCCGTGTGGAAGGCCTAATTTCTCAAACAGAATTTCACCTAATTGCTGATTGGAATTGATATTAAAAGTTTCTCCTGCTATTTGATATATCTCATCTGTCAAAGATTTAAGTTCCTCGTTATATTTTTGAGATAAATTATCAAGAACGTTTATGTCAACTGTAAAACCATTGTTTTCAGTTTCAAAAAGCACGTTTACTAAAGGTAGTTCAATGTCATAATAGAGTTTTTCAAGACCTTTCTCTTTGATTTCAGCGTTGAGTTTATTATTAACATATAGTAATCCTGATGCAATTTCAGTATAACCATTTGCACCGATAATATCTACTGAACTCTTGTATGAATAATTTGAATTTACTAAATATGATTTAAGTAATACGTCTTCGTAAGGATATGATATTGAAATACCATAATTCCTTAAAAAATGCATCTTATCTTTAACGTCAAAGATAATCTTAGTAATATCTTTGCTTTCAAATATAGGCTTAAAACAATTTATAGCATCATCAAAGTTTACTCCCAAATCAATTAAAGATTGAGCGCATACAACTTTATAACATTTTTCAAATGAATCGGTAAAAACGATTTCGTTTCCAATTTCTATTGACACGTTATTGCTTAATTTGGAAATTGCATATTCAAGTTCAGCGATAGATTCAATTTTAATTATATCTAAGATAGGTTTATTGACTTCGTCAGTAATTAAACTTTCTTCGCCAAGTGGTTTAGTTTTAGTTCCAAGATTAAGAGCAGATAGTTCAACGCCTGCAAAACGTTTTTCAAAATCAAATCGTGGAATTAATTTAAAACACTCCAATTCCTTTAAATGCATAAAGAAATCATCTGAAATACAATCAATTGAAAATTTCAAATCTTCAAGTTTTGTTTCTAATGGTACTTGTGTATTAATTGTTGCAAGTTCTTTTGAAAGATAAACTGTTTCTTTGTTTTCCCTAAGCCTTTCGCCAAGTTTACCCTTAATAGAGTCAACGTTTTCATAAACCTTATCAAGGCCACCATAAGTATCTAACAGATTCAATGCCGTTTTTTCGCCAACACCAGGACACCCAGGTATATTATCAGAAGTATCACCAGCCAACGCCTTATACTCAATAACTCTATTAGGAGTAAAATTTTCCTCTTTTAAAGAGTGTAGATCATAAATTTTAATGTCTGTAACGCCTCTTTTAGTATTAAATACAACCGTGTTATTATCTACGAGTTGTAACACGTCGCGATCGCCACTAACTATAATAGTGTCATAGTCAAATCTTTTTGCAATTGTACCAATTATATCATCCGCCTCATATCCTTCCATTTGACAAATAGTTACACCTAATTCTTTTAGTAAATCTTTTAAAATCGGAAGTTGAGAGGCAAGTTCGGTAGGCATTGGCTTGCGAGTTACTTTATATTGGTCATATCTTATATGCCTAAAGGTAGGTGCTTTTAAGTCAAATACGGCACATATATGAGTGGGTTTATGATCCACAATCAATTTAGCAAGCATAGACAAATATCCAAATATTGCATTGGTATAGACACCTTTCTTATTTTCAAGAGGAGGTAAAGCATAAAAAGCTCTATTGATTAAACTATTGCTATCTAAAAGAAGAATTTTAGTCATATTTCACCTTATACTTAAAGTTCAAGTAGCATATCTCCATACTTAATTAAATTGTATTTTCTGAAGATTTCGCTCACTAAAACACATATTACGATAGGTATAATTATCATACATAAAGTAATACCTAAACCAATTTTCCAATCTGCTATAATACCTGATGAAGCACTAATTACGTCAAATATTCCAACCAAACCTGAAGTACCCATTCCACCACCGGCTGCACCACATCTTAATTCAAAAACGCAAGTAGATAATGGTCCTGCGATGGCGCTTGCTATAACAGGTGGTACAATAATTATAGGCTTTCTCATTAAATTAGGTATTTGTAACATACTTGTGCCTAAGCCTTGTGCTATTAAACCACCCCATTTATTTTCTCTAAAACTTTGCACGGCAAATCCTACCATTTGGCAAGCACAACCGACCGTTGCAGCACCACCGGCCAAATACATCGCATCAACCATTTCTATAGATGCCGTTGAAGAAGTCAAGATGGGTGTTGCTATAGCAACCCACATGGCTGCAGATGAGGTTGGTAAAGTTAACAAAACACCCATAACAACAGATACTACGATACCCATAACGAAAGGCGTAGCATTAGTTGCGATAGCAATGCCTTCACTCATTAGATTTACTAATTGAATAAATGGCCACGCCATATATAATGAGAGCATCGTTACAACCATCATAGAAAGCGGAACGACAACGATATCCACTTTTGTTCTACCGACAATAAGCATTCCTATTTCTATTGCTACAAGTGATACAACGTAAGCGCCTATAGGGTTACCCGGAGCAAAAGCAGGCACTAATGTAGCATCAATAATTTTATCTGCAAACGCGCCTGAAAAGCCCGC
>JAZQVF010000126.1:0-7006 GCA_045631675.1 Candidatus Stercoripulliclostridium sp. | reverse complement strand
CTTGCAAGTGCGGAGATTTCCGAACAAGAGGCCTACTATCTTGCCCGTCAATACGGTGGCGTTTGCGTGCCTGCTCACGTAGATAGGGAAGGCTTTGGTATGATAGCGATGCTTGGTGGAATTCCACCATACTATACTGCCGTAGAATACTCTTGCGACGGCAAGGGCACACCTGATTTAAAAGACATTTTTGTTTTACACGATAGCGATGCTCACACCCTTGTTAGCATAGGGAAAGGGGAGCATTATTTAGAACTTGAAGAGCCATCTCCCGAGGCTCTAATATCCTTATTAGTAAATAATAGTAAAACTTACTAAAATTCCCATTTAATTTGTTGTAAAACTATTTTATTTTTCGCGCGCGTGTGTTATAATGCCTATGCATGGGCTTGTGTGCGCGTGCGTATCAAAATAAGAAAACAAAAAACAAAATACATTTCTTTGGAGGAAATAATGGCAAGAATTAAGTTAACAAAAGTTCCATTTGCCGGCACTCCCGAACAAGAAGCAGCACTTAACGCAAAACTTGATGAGTTAAAGGCTGTTCCTGGTGGTCTAATGCCCGCATTGCAGTTTGCTCAAGAGCTTTACGGCTATCTTCCTATTGAAGTTCAAACTAAAATAGCTGAAGCACTTAGCGTTTCTCTTGAAGAGGTTTTCGGTGTAGCTACCTTCTACTCTCAATTCACTCTCAGCCCCCGTGGACAATACCAAGTTTCAGTATGTATGGGTACTGCTTGTTACGTTAAGGGCGCAGGTGACCTTGTAGATGCACTTAAAGCTAAATTCGGTATTGAATCCGGCGAATGTACCGATGATGGTAAATTCAGCCTTATCGAAACCAGATGTATCGGTTGCTGTGGTTTGGCACCCGTTATGACCGTAAACGCAAACGTATACGGAAAAGTAACTACCAACCAATTAGACGGCATCATTTCAGAGTACAAATAATAAGAAATGAGAGAACTTGCCCTACACGTATTAGATATTGCTGAAAACTCGGTTAAAGCAAATGCAACGCTTGTTACCGTGGAAATAGAGGCAGTAGACAACGTTCTTACCATAAGGATAAGCGACGACGGAAAGGGCATGAGCGAAGATTTCCTTAAAAGGGTAACCGATCCATTCACTACCACGCGAACGACGCGAAAGGTAGGCATGGGAATTCCACTTTTCAAACAAGCGGCGGAAACGAGTGGAGGCACTTTTGAAATAAAGTCGGAGTTAGGAGTTGGCACCGTAGTAACGGTAACGTTCAAACTTGACGACATTGATAGGATGCCCCTTGGAGACGTAGCGGAAACGGCAACGACCTTGCTTTATCCCGATTGTGACTTCGTATGGAAGTACAAAGTAGGGGAAGAAGAATTCGTTTTTGACACGAGGGAAGTTAGGGAAGAACTTGGTGATATCCCAATTGATAGTCCGGAAATCGTCGTATTTCTCAAATCAATGCTCAAAGAAAATATTGAAAGTATTAACGGAGGTATAATTATATGAAATCCATCGCTGATATCAAAGCAATCAGAGAAAAAATGCAAGCACAAATCATCAGCCGTGATAACGATGACGCAGCAACTGAAACCCGCGTTGTAGTTGGTATGGCAACTTGTGGTATTGCAGCAGGCGCAAGACCCGTTTTCAACGCTCTTACCGACGCTGTAGCAAATAAAAATCTTAAAAACGTTAGAGTAACCCGTACCGGATGTATCGGTATGTGCAAACTCGAGCCTATCGTTGAAGTATTCGTACCTGGCCAAGAAAAGGTAACTTACGTTCACGTAGATGCAGAAAAAGCAATGAAAATTCTCGACCAACACGTTCTTGGTGGTAAAGTTTGCACCGAGTATCTTGTAGGCGACGAAGCATAGGAGGAAAAAGTATGTATAGAAATACTGTTTTAGTATGTGGCGGTACCGGATGTCACTCCAACCACAGTTCTGAAATCTATGATAGATTCCAAGAATTGGTTGCAGCAAACGGTATGACTGAAGAAGTTCTTCTCGTTAAAACCGGATGCTTCGGCCTTTGTGCAGTTGGTCCTGTTGTTATCATTTATCCTGAAGGCGCATTCTATAGCCAAGTTCAAGTAAGTGACGTTGACGAACTCGTATCAGAACACCTTGTTAAGGGAAGACTTGTAGAAAGACTTATCTATAGAGATCTCAACTCTCCCGAAGTTACCAAGGCACTTAGTGAAACCAACTTCTACAAGAGCCAAACTCGTGTAGCACTTCGTAACTGTGGTGTAATCAATCCTGAAGATATTGATGAATATATCGCATACGACGGTTATCAAGCACTCATTAAGGTTCTAACCGAAATGACCCCTGAACAAGTTATCCAAACCGTTCTTGACTCAGGTCTACGTGGTCGTGGTGGTGCAGGCTTCCCCACCGGTCTTAAGTGGAGATTTGCTCGTAACGCTAAGGCAGACGAAACCGGCATCAAGTACGTTTGCTGTAACGCTGACGAAGGCGACCCAGGCGCATTTATGGACCGTTCCATTCTTGAAGGCGATCCTCACGCAGTAATTGAAGCAATGGCATTCGCTGCTTATGCAATCGGTTCAAACCAAGGTTACATTTACGTTCGTGCTGAATATCCTATCGCAGTTCAAAGAATGAGAATCGCTATTGAACAAGCAAAGGCATATGGTCTTCTTGGTAAGAACATTCTTGGTCTTGGCTTTGACTTTGACCTTGGCATTCGTCTTGGTTCAGGTGCATTCGTATGTGGTGAAGAAACTGCTCTTATGACTTCTATTGAAGGTAAGCGTGGTGAACCTCGTCCACGTCCCCCATTCCCTGCAAACAAGGGTCTATTCCAAAAGCCCACCATTCTTAACAACGTAGAAACCTACGCTAATATCGCTCAAATCATCCTTAAGGGAGCAGAATGGTTCCGTTCAATGGGTACTGAAAAGAGCTCCGGCACCAAGGTATTCGCACTCGGTGGTAAGATTACCAATACCGGTCTTGTAGAAATCCCCATGGGTACCACTCTACGTACCGTTATTGAAGATATCGGTGGTGGCATTCCTAACGGTAAGAAGTTCAAGGCAGCACAAACCGGTGGTCCTTCAGGTGGATGTATCCCAGTTCAACACATGGACGTTCCAATTGACTTTGAAAACCTTGCAGCAATCGGCTCCATCATGGGTTCAGGTGGACTTATCGTTATGGACGAAGACAACTGTATGGTAGACATCGCTAAGTTCTTCCTACTATTCACCAAGGATGAATCCTGTGGTAAATGTACTCCTTGCCGTATCGGTACAACCCGTCTACTTGAGTACCTTGACAAGATTACCTCTGGTAAGGGCGAACTCAGTGACCTTGACGAAATGGAAAAACTTTGCTACTACATCAAGGATAACGCACTTTGCGGACTTGGACAAACTGCTCCTAACCCCGTACTTTCAACACTTCGTTTCTTCCGTGATGAATATATAGCACACATCGTTGATAAGAAGTGCCCCGCAGGCGTATGTAAAGCATTGCTTTCTTATGAAGTACTTGATACCTGTAAGGGATGTACCCTTTGTGCTCGCAACTGTCCTGTTAACGCTATTAGTGGTGCTGTTAAGCAAATGCACACCATTGACCAAACCAAGTGCATCAAGTGTGGCGTATGTATGGACAAGTGTAAGTTCAAGGCTATCGTAAGAAAATAGTAGGATAGGAGGATATATAAATGGAAGATATTAAAATGGTTAATTTAAAGATTAACGGTCAAGCAGTTAGCGTACCCGAAGGTACCACTATCCTCGATGCAGCAAAGGTTGCAGGTATCAAAATTCCTACTCTTTGCTATCTTCGTGATATCAACGCTATCGGTGCTTGCCGTGTTTGTGTAGTAGAAGTTAAGGGTGCAAGAAGCCTTGTTGCTGCTTGTGTATATCCCGTAAACGAAGGAATGGAAGTTATCACCAATAGCCAAAAGGTTATTGAAGCAAGAAGAACTACCGTTGAACTCATTCTTTCAGACCACAACAAGGATTGTTTAAGTTGCGTACGTAACCAAAACTGTGAACTTCAACGTCTCAGTGAAGAACTTGGTTGTGATGCAAAGCGTTTCAGTGGTTCTGTAAACGAATTTGATATTGATGCAAGCACTCCTTACATCGTAAGAGATAACAACAAGTGCGTAGTATGCCGTCGTTGTGTTGCAGCATGTAAGAACTATCAAGGTCTTTCCATCATCGGTGCAAACAGCCGTGGTTTTGCAACTCATATCGGTGCATCATTTGACTTTGATCTAAACGACGTTGCTTGCGTAGGTTGTGGACAATGTATTAGCGTATGTCCCGTTGGCGCACTTAGTGAAAAGGAAGAAATTGACGACGTTATCGCAGCACTTCAAGACAAATCTAAGTACGTTATCATCGCAACTGCTCCTTCAGTTCGCGTAGGCCTTGGCGAAGAATTCGGTTATCCAATCGGCTCTAACGTAGAAGGCAAGATGGTTACTGCAATGCGTAAGATGGGCTTCAACGCAGTATTTGACGTAAATATGACTGCAGACCTTACCATTATGGAAGAAGGAACTGAATTCCTTAGCCGTCTCAACAACGGTGGCGTTCTTCCCATGATGACTTCTTGTTCACCTGCATGGATTAAGTTCGTTGAGCACAACTATCCTGAAATGATTCCTAACCTCAGTAGTTGCAAATCTCCCCAACAAATGTTTGGTGCAATCTGCAAGACTTACTATGCAGAAAAGATGGGCATTGACCCCAAGGATATGGTAGTCGTATCAGTTATGCCTTGTACCGCTAAGAAGTTTGAAAAGGGCAGAGAATATCAAAACGCAGCAGGCGTTCCTGATATTGACATCACCCTTACCACTCGTGAACTTGCAAAACTCATCAAGAGATTTGGTCTCATCTTCAATGAACTTGAAGATAGCCAATTTGATGCTCCTCTCGGAATCGCATCAACTGCAGGTCTACTCTTCGGTGCAACCGGTGGCGTTATGGAAGCAGCACTTAGAACTCTTGCAGACGTTCTTGAAGGCAAGAGCCTTGAAAACATTGATTACACTGCAGTACGCGGTACTCAAGGCATCAAGGAAGCAACCGTAACTCTTGCAGGCAAGGAAGTTAAGGTAGCAGTAGCAAGTGGTCTTGCAAATGCAAAAGAACTTATGGAAAAGATCAAGAAGGGCGAAGCAGATTATCACTTCATTGAAATCATGAGCTGTCCCGGTGGTTGCGTAAACGGTGGTGGACAACCCATCAAGAGCGCATACGAACGTAATAACTACGACATCAAGGCACTCCGTGCAAGCGCTATTTACAACGCAGATAAGAGCGCAACTCTTAGAAAGTCACACGAGAACCCTGTTGTTAAAGAAATTTACGAAACCTATCTTGGCGAGCCAAATAGCCATAAGGCACACGAAATTTTGCACACCAAGTACGTTGCAAGAAAGAAATATTAATTTATTAAGACGTAGGGATACGGCTGTCTTTTGACAGCCGTATTCTATCCGTAAGGAGTAAAATGGGTAATAATTACCGTTACAACAATAAAAATCATAAAAAGAAGAAATCTTTTATAGATGAAAGTTACGTACCCCCATACGACAAGGGTCTTTTAGGTCAAAGCATAGATATTCTTAAACTAAGCGACGTTGTTAAGGAAAAGTTATTAAAGGGAAACGTTAACACTATTTTTGACGTAGTAAGAAGATGTGAAAAGGACTTTTATCGCATCCCTACCTTTGATAAGCGCAATTTAGGTGAATTAAAGAGTGCTCTTAACAATAAAAGACTTCGTCTTAAGCCTATGGAAACTTCTGCACCTAAGGTAGAAGATGGAGAAAAGAAGGGGGAGAACAACGCTCAAAACCAAAAGAGAGAAGTAAAGAGTAAGGAAAACAAGAACGAAGTTAACGTTCAAGTTGCTACTCAGTCTAACAAGGAAAACAATCGCAACCAAAAGAAGGGCAATGAAAAGGTTCAAAAGGATGGTCGCGTAAACAATAACAACCAACAAAAGCAAGTCAAATTTGAAAAGACTGAAAAGAAAGTAAGAGAAGAAATTACCGAAGCACGCACTAAGGAAGAAAGGGAAAAATTACGCCCAAAGCGCGAGCAAGTAGTGCATCCTCAAGACAAGTATATAAAGATAAACAAAAACGGAAAATGGGGGTTTGCAACGCGTGATGGAAAGGAAGTAATCGCTCCTGAATACGATGAAGTATTCCTTTTCCATGAAGACCTTTGTTGCGTAGAACTTAGCGACAAATTTGGCTTTATCAATAGAGAAGGCGAAGTAGTAGTGCCAATCATATATGATTGCGCTCTTAGTTTCTCAGAAGGATATGCTTGTGTGTTCAAAGGAGAACATTGTGGTTACGTAAACGTTGAAAACAAAGTAGTAGTACCGTTTGACTATGAAGCAGGCACTCCGGTCGTTAATGGTGAAGTTAGAGTTAAGCGTCTTGGCAAGTGGGGAGAATTACATATTGACAACCCCGCTGAAGTACGTTGGATAGTATAGGAGCAAAATGAAAAGGGGAATTCTTCTTGTAAGCATAATTTTGCTAATTAGCATCGTAGTAGCGATATTCTCGTTTAGCGGTGTAGTTGCTTATGCAAAAGAAGATAACAATTACCTAATATATACTGCAAAAGCCTATGCTGACAAAATAGGTGGACATATTGAAATTTATGCTAAGCCTGAGGCAACGAGCGAAATAATAACCACCTATCTTGATGGTACTCGTCTTGCCGTAATGGAAAGTGAAGTAGAGGGCTATCACGCAGTTATAATGGAAGATGGTTTAGGGTACGTCAAGAATGAAAATCTAACTACCACTTTAAGTTATAACGAAAGAGTAGCGATAGTGATAGGGCTAATTGCAGTAATAACCGTAGCACTTATATTACTTATAACGTACTATCGTCGTAATAGCGAATATTTTAAAAACAAACACAGGTAAAACGCGTTAGTTTGGCGAAATACTTTGAAAAACAATAAAACCCGTCGGGGCGCAG
>JAZQVF010000125.1:0-3635 GCA_045631675.1 Candidatus Stercoripulliclostridium sp. | reverse complement strand
GCGTATACTCACACTTCCGTTGCAATTTTAGATGCTTTAAAAGCAGTGGCAATTCCTACCGTAGAAGTGCATTTGAGCGACGTTAACGCTCGCGATGAATTTAGGAAGTTTTCCTATATCTCGTTATATGCAGAAAAGGTAATCGTAGGAAAGGGCTTTTTAGGATACAAAGAGGCGCTTGAATATTTCTTGGAGTAATATATGAAAGACACGCAAAAGATAAGACCACTTGCTATATATCAACTTTTGAAGAATTGTACCGATAGTGCCCATCCTATGGGTAGTTTTGAAATTGCCAACACCTTAAATCTTGAAGGTTTGCCAACGAGTATTAAGGAAGTTAAAGAGGACGTAAAACTCTTAAAAGAATGGGGCTTTCAAGTGGGCGAAGTCGTAGGCGAAGATGCCTACTACATTTTAGGGAGTCTTTTTGATTCTGCAGAGTTAAGGGTGCTAATTGACGCAGTATCTGCAGCAAGTTTTATCACTGAAAAAAAGAGTGACGATCTAATTAAGAAGTTGAGTGTATTAGGTGGTGCAAGAAAGGGGGAAATATATCGTTCAACCATAACCCTTTTGAAAACAAATAAGCACACTAACGAAACGGTAATTGAATCGGTAGGTACAATAGATAATTGCATTATCAAAGGCAAAAAATGCTCCTTCTTATACTTTGATTACGACGTAGAAGGCGCAAGAGTATATAGAAAGGACAAGAAACGCTACGTTGTAAATCCCCTTGCATTAGTTGTAAACGAAAACAACTACTATCTTCTTGCTTATGGTGAGCATTACGACACCGTAACCACCTATAGAGTGGACAGAATGGATGAAGTAAAAGGGGAAGATATGGAAATAAGAAAGGCCGAGTTTACCAAGACTTTTGACGTAAACTCATACAAAAAGCAAGCCTTTTCTATGTACAAAGGGGAGGTTACGGAAGTATCGCTTGAATGTGATGCAAGCACCGTTGACGGCATAGTTGACAAATTTTCAGAAAGTGTCAATATGTTAAAGTTAAGTGATAACACCTTTAGGGTTAAGGTTAAAGTACAAGTTAGTCCCACCTTTTTCGGTTGGGTAGCAACGGCAGGTGGAAGAATAAAGATAACCGCACCTGAAGAGATTAAGAAAGCATACTACGAGCATTTGTCAAAGTGTTAAAGGAGAAAATATGGCTCAACAAACGTTAAGTTTCATTGATTATTATAAGCAAAGTCCCAAAAAGAAAAAGGACAAGATTATTCTTGTATCAGTTGCCATTCTCGTAGGGATAGCATTAGTGCTTTTATGTGCATCGTACGGCATCATTTATGGTGTAACGACCTATATACACAAGCCTACCGACTATAAAGAGGCAGTTGCAAACGGAGAAATTGGCAATGAAAACAAAATTCATTTTCTTTCAACCGGTAGTAGTGATTGCATTATTTTAGAATCCAACGGTCACCTTGCAATGATAGACTGCGCAGAAGACAGCGATAATCCAAGGAACTTTGAAGAACTTGAACTTGAAGGATTTGAAGATAGGGTTTTGAAGTATCTAAAAGACAACTTCAAAGGTGCAGACGGCAAAGTGCATCTTGACTTTGTTTTAGGCACACATTCTCATTCCGACCATATAGGTGGTTTTGACACCTTATTCCAAGATGAAGATATCATCGTTGAAAAGGCATACTTAAAGGAATATAAGGAACGTTTCATCATTGAACAAGAAGTTGTTGAATGGGACAACCAAGAAGTATACGATCAAATGGTAAACGCAGCAAATGCAAGGGGTATTGAACTTATCCAAGATGTTCCTGAAGAAACTTTTATGCTTGGCACCTTTAAACTACGCTTCCTAAACACTAAAGACCCTGAGGTTGGGGATATTGGTGAAAACGAAAATGCAGTTGGTCTTTACGTAGAAGACGGCGACAAAAAGATACTTCTTATGGCAGACGTTAACTATCTTGACGGAGATGAACAAAAAATAAGCAAGGAAATAGGAAAGGTTGATCTTGCTAAGATTGGACATCACGGATATGGTTACTCAACGGGAACGCCATTCCTTACGAGAACGCAACCAACGATAGCAATAATAACTAATGAAACGCGCACAAAGGCAACCATTACCGTAAGGATGCGTTTGACTTTGAATAGCCGTTCATCGCAATATGCAACGGGAGACTATAACGGCATTATTGCAGTAATAGGCGAAGAAATTAAACTATACAACAATATACACTAATACTATGAAAATATTATTCGTTTGTAGTTCCAACGTATGCAGGAGTCCGTATTGTGAATTCCATTTCAAAAGGCTAATGGAAGAAAATGCGATGCTCAACGAAAAGATAGAATGGTGTAAGTCAGGCGCCGTATTCAATCGTTCAAAGAAATTACATAGTAAAGCGAAGGCGTGTCTTATGAAAGAAGGGTTTAGTGAAGAGTTGCTTAACACCCACAAGCCTGCATATATAAAAGACGAAAGGGAAAGGTTTGACGAGGCAGACCTAATTATAGGTATGACTCGCTCTCATAAATGGTGTTTACCTTGTGCTTTGAGAAAGAAGTATAAAAATCTAAGCGAAGTAGCAGGGCATAGATACAAAGCCATACCAGACCCCTTTCTTGCAATAAACCAAGAAGAATACGACAAGGTTATGGCAGTAATTAGCGAATATGTCAAAGAATTCGCTAAAAACCTTTTAGAGGAATAATATGGAAGAAAAGAACAAATTTGAAATAACGCCCATTGAAGAAGAAAAGGTAAAAGTTACGGTTGAAGAAATAAGCGAAAACGCCAACTTTTCCATACAAGAGGTTAAAGAGTTTAATAAACCCATAACCGAAGGGGTGTCAAACGGAAACATCAAGGCAAATAACAAGGAAAAATCACCTACTATGGGATACGTAATAGGTGGTGGATTCGTTGCTTTTGGCATTGCATTATTAGTGTTAGCATTCACTTTAGAAGGCTTTAAGATGGTTGGAATAATAACGTCTGCCCTTGCATTTCTTGCAGGGTATGCAATGCTAAAGCATCTTCTTGATGCTAAAAAGATAAATGCACTTTTGCAAAGTGGCGAGTGCAAAACAGTGGAAGATTTAATGAGAAAAATGAATCGCAAGAACAAATATGAGTTTTTGCGTGATTTAGGTGGTATGATAAAGGCGGGATATATAGTAGGTTATGAGGTCGTTGAAGGTAACGAAATTAAGAGGGTAAATTAACCTAAGGGGTATCATATGCAAACAAAATTTTGGACTAAGAAAAACATTATCATTACCGTTATCGTTGCGGTAGTTATTCTTGCGCTTATTGCAGGTATAATAGTCATTGCTCTTCAAAACGAAGAAGTTCAGACGGCCGAGGCATCGGTAACGAGAGGCTCACTTTCTACTTCTATTAGTGCAAGTGGTGTGGTAGCATCTGCTGGTATTAACGAAGCGATACCACTTTTTGCAATTGTAAACAATATTACGGACTTTGAAAGCATTAGCGAATATGCAGGAGACGATTTTAGCTGGAATTATGCTATCATCAACTCTTCAACTGCACCTATTGCTTACAAGGTAACCTACGTTAACGAAGAGCTGAGTAACGTCAAAAGCACCTTCCTTACAACGGATGAAAACGTTGTCATTAT
>JAZQVF010000124.1:0-1765 GCA_045631675.1 Candidatus Stercoripulliclostridium sp. | reverse complement strand
GTATCATGACAAATTCTATCAACGTGGTGAAATAGCAAACATTAGCTATTTGTACAATTTTCAAGAAGCGCCTAATGAGAATGTATATTTTGTTGATGATTTAGAAGAGAACGAAGCTTTTTCATATATTCCCGAGGAACCAATTAGGGAGGGCTATATTTTTACAGGTTGGTATTTAGATGGTCCGTGTACAAAGCAAACTAATTTAGAAGAATATATTTATATGGAAGATTTTGGAAACGTAACCTTTTATGCTGGTTGGGAAGAAATAGAATAGGAGAAACAAGACAATGAGATAAAACGTTGTCATTATAGCGTTAAGCCCTTCCATATTTTATGGGAGGGCATTTTTTAGGTTGGCAAATTTTTGGGACAATCGGTATTTACAAAAGGGTATTTTTAATATATAATGAATATATTAACCGTATTGGAGGAAATTATGAAGATTATCGTTATAGGTGCAGGTGTAGCAGGACTGCAATCGGCAAGAGGGCTTGCAGAAGGTGGTCACGAAGTTACCGTTTATGAAAAAGGCGCAAAGGGACTCCTTAGTTACGACTGGCGAGACGACGTAGAATATAACGTTTTTGATGAGTTGGATATTCCAATTCCAAGCGATTCCCATAGAGTGCAAAACGTATCCTTCCTTGCTCCATATAGCGACAAGCCACTTTTCGTTTACCAAGATGAAGACAAGATGGAATGGGGAGTATATCGTCATACTTTTGGTGATATGCTTGCAACTCGTGCAGAAGAAAAGGGCGCCAAAATTTGCTACGATACAAAGGTAGAAAGCCTAATTATAGAAAACGATGAAGTCAAGGGTATAGTAGTTGGTGGAAATAAAATTCTTGCAGACCTTGTAATTGACTGCTCCGGTATGGATTCAAAATTTAGGGCATCCTTACCCGAGAGTATGGGTATAGAAAAGGAAGCAAGATGGGATGAAGCCTTTAACGTATATCGTGCACACTTCAACAATAGAGAGGGCACAGAAGAGCCCGAAAAATATCGTAGACTCGTTTACTTAAAGCCTGAGGGTGCACTTGGTATAAGTTGGGTGGTGTGCGAGCCTGACGGCACACAAAACGTACTTATAGGCAGAATAGGCGAATTAAGTGATGAAGAAATTGAAAAGAGCATTGCTAAACTTCGTGAAAATCACCCCATAATAGGTGATGAAATAGTTTACGGTGGAAGAAGGGCAAGA
Organism: Candidatus Stercoripulliclostridium sp.; assembly: GCA_045631675.1. GTDB lineage: Bacteria > Bacillota > Clostridia > Christensenellales > DTU072 > Stercoripulliclostridium_A. The sequence continues at coordinate 555 of JAZQVF010000124.1, read as the reverse complement.
ATACCAATTCGCTACCCTTTAACGAAGATGGTAGGAAAGGGCTACGTTGCAATAGGAGACGCTGCCTTTATGACCATACCTCTCATAGGCTCCGGTATTGCTTGTTCACTAAGGGCAGGTACTATGCTTAGTGAAACTATCAACGAACAAAATTCCACTTCCGTTGAAACTCTTTGGGCATTCCAAGTAAAATACTATGAAAAAATTGCAAAAGAGCATTTCCTTATTGACTGCGTAAAGAGAAAGGTGCTTACTGCAGACAATTACGATATTAAGTACGTTATTGAAAGTGGTTTTATTACGGAAGATGACATCAAACTACTAACGAGTGGAGAAGGTGGAAAGATGACCTTAAAGGCAATTCTCAAAAAGATAGGCCTTGCACTCAAAAAACTACCCTTCGTATGCTCCGTTTTAGGCGCACTCTTAAAAGGTGTAGGAGCAATGATTACTGCAAAGAATATCCCCACCGAATACGATGAAAAAGAAATAGCCGAGTGGCAAGCAAAACTACAAAAGGTTTTTGGTAAATAGCAATGGAAGAAAATCTAAAGA
>JAZQVF010000123.1:0-1799 GCA_045631675.1 Candidatus Stercoripulliclostridium sp. | reverse complement strand
GTGGGGTCGGGATATACGGGAGAGCGCAAGAGATTCAAACTTAGTAGCCCTTCCTTTACCCTCCAACCATACTTGCTACCTGTTAGCATTGCGTAGCCCTCTTCTCCGTTGGATACGTCTACCCACTTATGAGCGCAAATTTCAAATTGAGCCTTTTCCACCTTGGTTTCATTCTTGGTGGAGCGCTTGAGGTTACCCATTTGAATATCGCAGGTTACTTCGTCTGCAAACACTTTGGGGCGGAAATCGGCACGTAGCATCTTGTGCGTTTCATTCCATTCTACGATAGTTTCAAAGTCAATTAAAGGACAACCAAGTCTTAGGATTACCTTTTGAATAATCTTTGACTTACCATATTTATAAACGTTTTCACGAATGATTGCACCAGGGGTTTCCTTAACGATATTTTCAACAAGTTTAAACTCTGCAGGAGATTGCTTGGTATAGTTGATGTCAATATCCCATGCGTTATAATGTAAACGCTTGTCGTTGTATACGTTTAGTTTATTGAGATAGTTGCCTACGATTTCTTTTTCTCTCTTCTTGTCAAATAGGCTTACGATGTTGCCGTTTTGGTCAAACTTAACCTTATAGTTATCGTTTTCAATGGTATCTTCAGTATAACTGAATGGACTTCTTTCGGGTGCAACGTATGGGGTAAGTTCAGCACTGCCGTATGCAGGTACGTCTACTACGTACCACTTATCCTTATAGCACTCTAAGCCCTTTGCAGGACGGGAGTTAAAGTTTACTACGTAGGGATTTTCCGCCTTGGGTGCAAGGAAGGAAATTATCTCGTCACGTATGGTAGCAAGTTCATCAAGCATTTCGTTGTATCTTGCTTGTGACTCTACGTATACGCGATGAATGGAACTACCAGGGATAATATCGTGGAATTGGTATAAGAGCACTTCTTTCCAAATTTCATCAAGTTTTTCCTTGGGATATTGGTATCCCTTTAATGATGCAATGGTAGCAAGGAACTCAACGTTATGGAGCATAAACTCAATTTTACGGTTGCCGAGTTTATTCTTTGATTGAGTGGTGTAGGTTCCTTGGTGCTTTTCAAGATAAAGTTCGCCCTTGTGTCTAACGAGTTTATCTTCGTCTTCTTTAATCTTGTCAAAGCAGTCTATTGCGTTACCAAGAATTACGTTTGGAAGTCCCTTCATATCCTTGGCGCGTTTGAGCATTTCAATATGTCCTTCGCCGGGGCCACCACCACCGTCACCAATGCCGTAAAGGTGTCCAAAGGTCTTTACTCTTTCCTTTTCAGGATAGTTCTTTATTGCATTGTTAAGGCTCCATGCAGTACCTTCTGAATTGTAGGTTTCATCCGGTGGCATATGTACGATTACTGAACTATCGTCAATACCTTCCCATATAAAGGTGCGATGTGGGAACTTGTTATGCTCGTTCCAACTTAACTTTATGGTTTCAAAGTAATCCATACCACACTTCTTTAAAATTTGTGGTAAGTTGCCACTAAAACCGAATACGTCGGGTAGCCAACACATACGCATTTCCTTTTGGAACTTTTCAAGCCAGTACTTTTTGCCGTATAGGTTTTGACGGATAAGTGATTCGCCACTCGTTACGTTGGTGTCACACTCTACCCACATTCCACCTTGTACTTCAAGTTGACCACGCGCAACTGCTTGCTTTAATTCTTCAAAGAGTTCGGGATATCTTCTTTCTATCCACTCAAATTGTTGGGGTTGGCTTGCACCGAAAACGAAGTCGGGATAGCGCTCCATATTTCTTAGTTGGGTGGAGAAAGTACGTGCCGCCTTGCGCTT
>JAZQVF010000122.1:0-4353 GCA_045631675.1 Candidatus Stercoripulliclostridium sp. | reverse complement strand
CCCACAACGTGGGTGTATTTATTGCCGAACGTAGTGAGGTATTTCTTGTTTATATATTTCTTGTGAGTGGAGCCCAAGCGAAATGAAGTTAATTCCGCATTTCGCATTCCGCATTTCTCATTTATTAAAGTCCATTCGCTTGCATTTAGTAATAAATTACTATACTATATTCCCATGCGCATCAAACTAAGTGATAACTTTACCTATAAACGACTACTTCGCTTTACCCTTCCAAGTATCGTTATGATGATTTTTACTTCCATCTATAGTGTTGTAGATGGACTTTTTGTGTCTAACTTTGTAGGTAAAGGTGCTTTTAGTGCCGTTAACTTTATTTTCCCAATACTTATGATGCTTGCAACCGTTGGTTTTATGTTTGGTGCAGGTGGCTCTGCGCTTATTTCTAAGACTATGGGGGAAGGAGATTATCAAAAAGCCAATAGTTTGTTTAGTTTCTTTGTTGTAACAAATCTACTTGTAGGCATAATTCTTGCAGTCGTTGGAATTGTTTTCTTGCCTCAAATTTCCGCCTTATTTGGAGCAGAAGGGGAGTTGCTTGATAACTCGGTAAGGTATGGAAGAATTATACTTTGCGCTTTGCCGTTGTTTGCTACTCAAAACGCATTCCAAGCATTCTTTGTTACTGCTGAAAAACCCACACTTGGTTTAATTGTAACGATAGGTGCAGGCGTTATGAATATGGTAATGGATGCACTTCTTATTGTCGTATTCAATCTTGGTTTAATAGGTGCTGCATTAGCAACTGCAATAGCACAAGCAGTAGGTGGAATAGTACCATTAATTTACTTCCTATGCCCTAACAAGAGTTTACTCCGTTTAGGAAAGCCCAAATGGGATGGAAGAGCATTGTTAAAGACTATTACAAACGGCTCAAGTGAATTGCTAAACAATATTTCAATGAGTCTTGCAAGTATGCTATTTAATATGCAACTCCTTAAATATGCAGGTGAAAATGGGGTTGCCTCATACGGTGTACTTATGTACGTAGGTTTCGTATTCGTTGCAATTTATATAGGATACTCCGTAGGCTCTGCACCCATAATAGGCTACCATTACGGAGCACAAAACCACCAAGAATTAAAGAGTTTGCTCAAAAAGAGTACAATAATAGTAGGGGTATTTTCACTACTGATGTTTGCTACCTCCGAGTTGCTTAGAGGACCAATTTCATCAATATTCGTAGGATACGACCAAACTCTATGTGAAATGACTAAGTATGCCTTCTTCATATACGGTTTTTCCTTCCTTTTCTCAGGTTTCGGCATATTTGGCTCATCATTCTTCACTGCGTTAAACGACGGCTTAACGAGTGGAGCAATCTCTTTTATGCGTACGCTTGTATTCCAAACGATAGCAGTATTCACTCTACCATTAGTTATGGGACTTGACGGAATATGGCTTTCTCTCGTTATAGCAGAAGCATTGTCTTGCATACTAACCATATTGTGTGTAATAGGTAAGCGCAAAAAGTACAAATACTTGTAAAACGCGTTATTTAGGCGAATAACTTTGTCAAAGGCGAATTTACTTAAGGCGCAGTAGGTCTACTACAGCAACCTTTCGTAAATTCGCCTTTTTCGCGTTCTTCATCCAAACTAACGCGTTTTACCTAACCTTTGTTTTAGAGAGAAATAGTTCAAACATTACTTCTTCACTCTTCACTACATATACCTTGCAACGCTCGGATTTCAATTATTCCATCTTGCACGAATTCATATCCTATGCTATATTATAAATATAGGTCCATTATCCCAATTATTTGTAAACGTAAAAATTTTTTGTAACGTTTGTAACGTTGCTCAAGTCTATTTAATAGAGGTGGAAACCTTGAAATTTTAAATAGGAGGTATGTATGAAGAAGAAATCTAAACTGAAGAAATTTTTCATATCAATTGCAATAATACTTGTTGTTGTAATCGTTGTTCCTTTGTTTGTTTTTACTTTTCAAATAAAGGCGGAATGGCTTAGTGAAGAACAGCACGCAAAACGTATTACAAGGCGCATTGAGAAAAAAATCAAGAGTGGCTATTACGATGCAACAGGTTTTGAAGTTTATCCGGTTTATACTTTAGATGAAGAATTAAGATATTTCCTCGTTGAATTTGAGCCCAAAGGGCATACGTATATATTGCTCACTAATGCTTGGACTTTTGGTGGAATGTATAAACGAGCGTCAGGAAGGACTTATCGGTGGAATCCTTGTAGTGTAGAAGAATTGGGCAAAACTCAGAATGTGATTTTTGATTATTATGAAAATGGTTCCAAGATTGTTACCGTGCAAAGTCCCTATAGGTATAGGGGAAAACTAAACGAGAAAAAATATTTGCTTGAGTTTTATACCACCAGTTTAGTTCCGGCAGTTAAAAACGGCAATAATTTTGTTAATTTGTATGCTGACTATGAGTTTACAGTTGATGGAGAAGGTAAAATCACAAATGAAACAATAGAGTTGTTTAATAAAACCGGTAAGGCAAGCGTCAGTTTTCACGGTTATCATAACTTTTTATATTGAGGTGAAGTATGAAATCTAAAAATATTAAATTGTGTTACACAATTCTCTTTTTTGTTTTTCAATTTTGTTGAATTGAAAAACGATAATATTATAGCAAGTGCAAATCCTGAAATTAACTTCGTTAAAGAGAGAAATAATTCAAACTTCATTTCTTCTAATATCGCGTATTTTAGCGAATAACTTAGAAAAATAAGAAACAAGTTAATATTTAAGATAATTCGTTTAAGCCGTGTTAGTTTGGATGGTAGACAAGGCTTGAGTTTAACACCGTATACCGCCCAAATAACACGGCTTATTAACCTTTTGCAATCTCTTTTAATGCATTTAATACCTTTTCAACGTCTTCATATTCGTTGTTATATCCAAAACTGACTCTTACTGCACCTTGTTTTAGGGTGCCTAATTTTTTATGATAAAGAGGGGCACAATGCAGTCCTGCTCTGACGCAAAAATTATACTTTTTGTCAAGAATGTCTGCTACTTCGGTGGACGACTTCTCTTTAACGTTGAATGCAATTACCCCGTTTGGAGACGTTGTGTAAAGTGTAATATATTTTAGCGATTTAAGTTCTTCTAAAAGGGCGGTTGAAAGGTTAAGTATCTTCTTGTTAATTTTGTCAAAGTGCTTTTTTGTAAAGGCAATACCTTCTTTAAGCCCCCTTATTCCCGGGGTGCCTAAGGTGCCTGCCTCAAACCCTTCAGGTGGTGTTGTCGGTTGAGTAAGCAAATGGCTATCCGTACCTGTTCCACCACAAATGAGTGGCATCAGTTTTACCCCTTTGTTGAATGCTAAAAAGCCGGTGCCTTGCATTCCGTGTAACCCTTTGTGCGCAGGAGATGCAAGCATAGTTACGTCTTTGTAATTTGTTTTAAGGTGCCCCATACTTTGTGCAGTATCTACAATAAAAGGTATCCCGTAATCTTTAATAAATGCACCCAAAGTTTCAATGTCTTGCGTAACACCGGTAAGGTTGCTTTTCTCTTGTAACACTATTAACGCAGTATCTTTCGTGATGTTTCTTTTAAGTAAATCGGTTGTTATAATATCGTCGTTTGAATTTAAATATTTTACTTTAGCCCCCTTGCTTTTAAGTCTTTCAATAGGGCGTAATACCGAATTATGCTCCATAACGCTCGTTATAATTTCACCCTTAATCCAACTACCGAAAATTGCAAGGTTAAGTGCTTCCGTACAACTCTTTGTAAACACCACGTTTTTGTCGCCGACAAGTGAGCAAACTTCTTCTCTGCATTCTTCCACCTTCATTAAGGCTCTCAGGCTTTCACTATGAGAGCCACGTCCTCCGTTTGCACTGCGGGTTAATTCTTTTTCAACCGCCTTAACTACTTTCTTAGGCTTAAACCTTGAAGTTGATGCATTGTCAAGATATATACACGAGTTAAAGTTAAACATAATATAGTGTATTGTGGAGATTTGTAAATATGAATACTTTAATACCTTTTCGCTCAAGAGCAGAGGCCATAAGGCTTTCCCGAGCCTTAAACGCAAAAAGGATAGCACATACCGTCATCAACACCCCAAGAAACATAGGTGTCAGTTGTGGATTATCAGTTCTATTTTATGAAAGACATTTAGAAATGGTGCAAGAACTAATAAAAACTCTTGGTTTAACCACTTCTCAAGGTGTTTTCAAGAGATAGTTTGCTTAGATAATTTACAATTTACTTAAATTATTGTATAATTCAAGTATGAAGGAAAAAATTATACTTGAAAAGTTAAAGGTTGCCCATCCAACTGCAGGCTGTGAACTTGAATATACTACACCTTTTGAATTGCTTGTTGCAGTAATTCTTTCTGC
>JAZQVF010000121.1:0-25285 GCA_045631675.1 Candidatus Stercoripulliclostridium sp. | reverse complement strand
TACTTCATTAATTCGCAAAGTGGAAAAATTCAACGAATCATATCTTCTTAGGGAAAAGAGTGCAATTCTAAATTGGTTTGACGTAACTGAAGTAGAAGGGTATCTCTCTATCAACGATAAGATGAGTGATATAATGGCAACTCAAGGTGGTATGGCATTGTTTGGTCAAATGTTCCAAAAGATGATGCCAAAGGAAGGCGACACCGTAATGGGTGGATTTGAAATGAATGAAAGCATGATGCAAATGATGGGTGGTTTCACTTTCTTAAGGCTTGCAGGAATGCTTGGTATGATGGGAATTAATTTTACAAAAGAGCAATTGTTAGGTATTAATGCACAACTAAATCAAATCAAAAAACCATAGAATAGGTAACCGAATACTATTAAAGAGTGTCCTAAACGACACTCTTTTTTTGTATAAGCAAACCCGTTCGTTTAAAAAACTTACGCAGTAATCTTATTTAATTAAGTCTTGACTATTTCGCGCGCGTGCATTATAATAAATACGTGTAATTAAAAACGCACGCATAAAGGAAATTATGTCTTTGAAAAAAAAGGATAACTCAACGAAAAAAGAAAGAAAGCATCTTAGCAAAAAGGCTAAAATTGCCATAATCGTTTCAAGTGTTGCCGTTGCTCTAATTGTAGTAGCGGTTGTTCTACTTGTCGTTTTATTACCAAAGGATAACGGTGGTGAAAACTACCCAATGCCTTCTCGTAAAATGCAATACGAGTATTACGTTGACCATCAAGACGTAAATGGTTTTTATATTAGCGACTCTTTCCGTGAACAAGTACCACTTTCTGAATTTACGTTTACTGAAATTTTTACTACTGAAAATCTAACGTTATCAAGCAACCTTAAACTAAGTGTTTCAGAAGGTGTAGATATAGGGGCTGAGGCTGAATACAATTTCTTGTTTAGAAACGTAGTAGTTGCCGTTGTTAGAGTTAAGGTTATTGATGCCGACGTTTACGTAAATACGGCAGAGGAACTTTTGAATGCTACGGAAGACAAGGTTTACGTTGTAAAAAGCCCTATAGATTTTAGTGGAATAAATGGTAGAGTTAATAGATTTATAGGCACCATACACTTTAATCATTTTGGTATAACTAATTACACCGTAGAAAGTGGTGGTTTATACAAGGAACTTGACGGTGCAACGATAACCGGTCTTGATATGCATTCCGTTAGTGGAACGCTTACACACTTAAATAGTGGAAACGTAGGGGTTATTGCAGATTACACAAACAATACTACCATTAGATACTCTTCAGTTAAAGGTGAGATTAATTTAAATTCTCAAGCAACTGCAACCGATATCTTGTACGTAGGTGGTATGGTAGGTTATGCAAACGGTGCTAAGCGTAAAAATTACGCAGTTGAAGATGACAATTTCGTACATCTCGTATCCGACCTAAACGTTAACGTATCAGGAAGTGGAGATTTGCGCGTAGGTGGCATTATGGGTGGCATAAGAAACCTTTCCATAACTGATAGTTATTCCTATGGAAAAATTAAAGTATCTGTAAGCGAATCTCAAGTAGGCACCCTTGCTAATCTTTACTTAGGTGGTATTGCAGGTGCAATTTCACATCAATACGACACCATAAACACTTCCTACGTTTTAGATGAAGGTAATAGATTATACACCTATTCTGACTTGGAAGTTAGCGTAGTTGGTGGTAGCACTCATAATGCTATAAACGTAGGTGGTATTTTTGGATATATGGAAAACTATTCGCTAATGAATGCAATTTACTCTGGAAAGATTGACGTTAATCTTACGCGCGCACATTTAGTAGTTGGCGGAATAGTAGGTAAGACTGACAATATTACTACTCTTAAGTTGAACGTTCGTGGCGTAGAAATAAAGGGCGAAATTAAAGTTTATTCTCTTGCATCCGTCTATGCAGGTGGCATAGCAGGAGAAACGTTAGGCACACAATATAGCCAAGTAGTATCTTCAATAACTCCCGTTATCAACACGGATAAGTCCAAAGTACAAGGTAGTCAAATTGCTTCCCAAGGCATAGCAAAAAACAACGATAACTAAACGTTCAAAAAGGAGAACGATATGATTTATAAACTCAAAGAAAGAGAAAACTTCAAGAAGTTCAAGGTATTTAGTGAAAATCGTCTTGATTCACGCGCTTATTTTATACCTTTTTCCAGTTTGAAGAGTGCGCAAAGCGCAACCACTCTAACCAAGCGCTACGTTTCAGACAAGGTAGCCGTACTTAATGGTGAATGGGATTTCAAATATTATCGTTCCGATAGAGAAATGCCCAAAACTTTTGATACCGACAACGTGGAATTTGACACCATCAAAGTTCCATCTTGTTGGCAATTTTTGGGATATGAACCACCTTTTTATACCAACATTAGATATCCATTCTATCAAGAGCCTAACAAGATTACCTACAATAAGGTAGAGGGCGACTACGACAAAGATATCAATGGCACCACCTATAAAGTTGGTGAAAAGCAATACAATAGCGTAGGCGTATATAGAACTTTCTTTAAAGTAGCGGACTTAAACAAAAAGTATATTCTTTCATTCTTAGGAGTTTCTTCCAACGCAGAAGTATACGTTAACGGTACCTACGTAGGATATTCAGAATGTAGTCATAACACTCAAGAGTATTCCATTGATAACGTGGTAAAAGTGGGCGAAAACGAACTTGTTGTCGTCGTACACAAATGGTGTACTGGCTCATATCTTGAAGATCAAGATATGTTTAGAAACAATGGTATTTTCCGTGACGTACTTCTATATATCAACGAGCCTACCTACGTATACGATTTTGAATTCTTTGCAAGCAAGCGTGGAGAAACCTACGATGCAATCTTAAACGCAAAGGTTATCAACGGCGAAGGAGCAAGTTTAACTGCTACGATTACCGATGGTAACAAGATAATAGGAATGCGTGCAGTACAAGTAGACGGCAAGGCTGAAATTATGTTTGATAGTCTTAACGTAAGAGAGTGGAATGCTGAAATACCGAAACTATACGATCTAACGATTACACTTATGAAAGGTGGAAAGATAACGGAAGTTATTCGTAAAAAAATCGGTTTCAAGACCGTTAAGATTGAAGGAAAGGTATTTAAATTAAACGGTAGAGCCATAAAGATTTTGGGTGTAAACCATCACGATACCAATCCTAAGACCGGCTATTATCTTACTCCTGAAGAAATGGAAAGGGATATAAGACTATGTAAGGAATTTAATATCAATGCCGTTCGTACCTCACACTATCCACCCGATCCAATGTTCATTGAACTTTGCGACCTATACGGTTTATACGTAATTGACGAAGCGGATATTGAAACTCACGGATTATCTCCCTTAAAGCAAGTATCCAAGAAGGCATCTTGGAAAGAAAGATATTGGGATAGAGTAAAGGGTATGTATATGAGAGATAGAAACTCTTGCTCTATCGTTATGTGGTCGCTTGGTAATGAAGCAAGTGGTATCGTTTGTCAAGACTATTGTTACCACCAGTTAAAGCCACTCACTTTAATTCCCATTCATTATGAAGGTGCTTGTAGAACCGTTAGGGGTGGTTACGACGTAGTAAGTATGATGTATACTTCCGTTGAGCATTGTAGAAAGATAGCAGTAGGTAAGTGTAACGTGCCTGAAGCAACTCCCGCTGCAAACACACAAGCATCAAGGCAAAAGCCTTTCTTCCTTTGTGAGTACGCACACGCAATGGGCGTAGGACCCGGTTCTCTTGAAGATTACGTTGAAATTTTCTTGCATAATGCTAATATGATGGGTGGATGTATATGGGAAATGGTAGACCACGCAGTGGATAACGAAGGAAAGAAGTATCGTTATACTTATGGTGGTGATCATGGAGAATACGTTCATGATGGCAATTTCTGCGTAGACGGTTTGTTCTATCCAGATAGAACGCCTTCAACGGGCGCATATGCAGTCAAGAATAGTTATCGTCCCGTAAGAGCAAAGGTAATAGGCAACGGTCTAATTTCATTAAGGAACTATAACGTATTCCGTAATGCAAGTTATCTTACCATTAAGGGCAAACTTTTGGTTGAAGGAAACGCACTTTTCAGTTTTGATATTCCATCTAATATTCCAGCAGGCGAAGCAAAGACCTATAATCTTAACTTTGAGGCATTAGGTGGCGACGTTCAAATTAACGTTGACTACTATGATGGAGACAGACCCGTTGCGTTTGAACAATTAAGGGTAAGCGAAGCGCTAACTGAAACAAAGCGTATAGGTAGAGGACAAAAGATTTCCACTAAGACCGTAGGTGAACTTTTAATCGTAGAGTTTGACGGAGGCTCAATGACCTTCAACAAACAACAAGGAACGCTTGTTGACTATAGAGTAGGCAAGACGGCAATACTTGCGAATAGACCTGCAAAACAAGGTCAAGCGGGCAGAATGTACGAAAACGTATTCCGCGCACCCACTGATAACGATATGTATCTAAGAGCAAAATGGGAAAAGGTAGGATACGATAATTTAACTATAACCAATGAAGATTTCCACTATCAAATCTTTAGTGATAAAGTTGAAATCATCACTTCTCAAGCAATGCGCAACGCAAAGGGCAAGAAGGTCTTTAGTGTAAAAGACGTATACACCATTCTAAATAGTGGTATCGTAAGAGTGGAAACAAGTTTAACTCCCCATAGAAGATCACTTCCAATTTTGCCAAGAGTAGGTAAGATTATAGAAGTTAAGAGTGAATTTAACGATGTAATCTACTATGGTATGGGCGCAAGAGAATGTTATCCCGACTTTAAATCTCAAAGTAGGCTTGGCGTATATCGCACGAGCGTAGAAGCGCTTGAAGAGTGTTATATTAAGCCCCAAGAGAGTGGTAATCGCACCGATATCCGTTATGTAGCACTTCGCAATAAAGAGGGTGAAGGCATTGCAATCTTTGCTGATATTACCCCCTTGAACTTTGGTGTAAAGCGCTATACAGACGTTGCACTATCCAAGGCTAAACACAGAGAAGACCTTGTTTATGAAGACCTTAACTATCTCTCCATTGACGGCTATATGGGTGGAATAGGATCCAATTCTTGTGGACCAATGCCACTACAACAATATCAACTAAAAACCAATAGAAGTTATACCTTCAGTTTCAAGATGGTTCCATTTACCGACCTTGATGAAGAAATATTAACCAATTCATAAGAGGAAACATGAAAATATATTGTTTAGATCGCAAAACTATTGTTAAAGACTATTACGACTATAGCATATTAAACGGCTTAAAAGATAGTCGTGAATTTAGTTTTACAACGTCAAGATACGGCTACTTCGTCGTACAACTTTTAGTGCAACCGTCTTATACGAGTAAAGGTTTAGAAGTAGTTACTTCACCTTTACGTGGTAAAGATAAGGATATTGACAAAGCGGTTACTTGTTTTAACACCCAAGGCGTAGACGTAAAAGGGGAAAAATTTGAAAGAAAACTTCCCTTAATTGAAGGAGAGTTAAAGCCCGTATTTTTCGGCTTTAACTTTGAAAAGGCAGACTTAGGTAACTATTATACCTACGTAACTATAGGGGATCAAAAGGTTAAATTAAATTTCGAACTCACCGATGAACTCGTTTTCAACGAGGGTTATGACAAAGGCACCACTCTTGCAAGACTTAACTGGTTGAACTCTACCCTTTATAGGGACAAAAAGATTATGCCAGGATACGAGGCTATAGTATCTGAAAAAAATGCACTACAATTTACGGGTAAGAGAGTAACCTTTACTTCTGATGGTTTAATTGAAAACGTTGAAAGTTATTTTGGCGAAAGTAACGCACTTGAAGAAGAAGTAACGAGAACGTTATTCTCACGACCAATAGAACTATATTTTGAAGGACAAAAGGTTAAGTATAACAAGATTAAAGTTACGACTCGTACGAATAGAGCAATAGTACAAGGCGACGGAAGGTCTGAGAAACTTAAAGTAGATATTTTTGCAAAAGCAACCTATGAAGGAGTGCTTTATTACGATGTAAAGATCACTGCTGAAGAAGACGCAATTATTCCTAACGTGAAGTTAAATCTTTACTTTAACGAGCCCAAATACCTTGTAGGTTTAGGAAAAGAAGGTGGCTTAATTAAGGAAGATATTGAGTATAAATGGAGCGAAGAAAGACCTTGTGGCAACGTTTTCTTAGGTAACGTAAATGCAGGTGCAGTGGTTCGTTTTACCGATGCTGAAAAGCATGTTACTCCCATATATAATCTTTACAAAGAAACACCTTATGCCATTCCTAAGGACACTTGGGATAACTACGGAAAAGGTGGCATAAGCCTTGTTCGCACTAACGAGGGTGTAACTCTTAGTGCTTACACGGGAAGAAAGATTATCAAGAAGGGCGACTCAATCCATCTCTATTTTGACTTAGCGCTAACCCCGTTTAAGCCTTTAAGTCTTAAGGATATGTTTGGCAACAGACTCGGTCAAGATGGCGTAGAGTTGACTTATGCTAACATGATAACTCGTGCAAAGCAAGACGGAATTAAGTACATTTCATTAAGAAATGCAGGCGAACTTAATCCTTACATCAACTATCCGTTTGACAAGGTTGAGGAACTCAAAGCGCTTGCTTTAGAAGCCCATAAAAACGGATTAGGTTTAGGAATAAGTTATGGTCTTAGGGATCTTAGCACCAAAGCAAGGGAAACCTTCGTTTACAAAGCACTTGGCGATGAAATCATTTATAGGGGCGAAAGTGAAGAAGGCATTCTTACTACCTACTTAGGAAAGGGTGCAACCGAAGCAGACAAAATTACTTACTTGCACGGCGCAGTAGGATCGGGTAAGGATATGAGTTTCTATACCGTACCAAGAAGCCGTATGGACAATTTCTTCGTTGCAGGTGTAGACTATCTAATCAACTATGCCGATCTTGACTCAATTAGTATGAAGAACCCATCTATTTCTCGTACTACAATGGAACGTGTTGCAAAGTGTGTGGCATCAAAGCGTACGGGAACGGGTGTTATTGAACTTGGTATAAGCAATCGTTATAATGAAAAGAACGGTTACGTAAATTCTCTAAATGCATACGTAGACGTACTGCCTTTTATTAACAAACTTTACGTAGGAAACGGCTATGATTTTTCAAGAGACCCTGACTATGTAATCACTGAAATGAGTGGTATTTTGTATGGAATGAGTGCCGACTCTCACGTATCTGCAGGCATTACGAGAAGTTTGATTTATGGCATGATGCCTAAATATGGCGATGATGAAGCGGTTAGCAGAGCATTAGGCGACGTAAACAAGTTGTTCAAGGACTTTGACATTGAAAACGCAGAACTCAAAGGTTTTTGGGATAAGAGCAATCCCGTTAAAGTTGACAATGAAAAGGTTTATTGCACAACCTATATCAACGATGGCAATATGATTGCTATATTCTACAATGCTAACGATAAGACTACGACTTTTGAAGTAGGTGTTGAGAATAAGTTTGGCTACACTACTTTAGGTAAAAAGGTAAAAGCACCTGAAATTGAAGGCTTGCAAACTGCTAAAAAGATAAACTTTGGAAAGCCATTAAAACTCAAGGCAAATCACGGACTAATCGTATACGTAAAAAAGTAAGGTAAGCAGTAAATATATGAACAAGTTAGCGCTAATATCTCTAATCTTAATTTTAAGTCTTTCTTGTAGTGTGGCTATTGCCGTTGTGGGCAATCCTCAAGACACTATGGTAGAGCCTGACGTTGTAACCTACTCAAACTATTCAGTAGACTATATGGATGGTGCTACGAGAATAGATGATGAAAATGGTATAACGCTTACTTTTAGCACGCCAACCACGTTTAATACGGTAGTGCTTAAAGAAGAGGGCGACGTAATTAGGGAATTTAGATTCTACTATTTGAACGAAGTAGGGGAAAAGAAGTTTATTTACAAGCAAGATTTAGTAGAAGGATATCGCTATTGTTCTTTTGAAAGAATTACCACTACTAAATTCATCGTTGAAATCAAAGGTGTAGACGGCGAAAAGTGGGATATTGCCGATATTGAAATTTACAATATGGGGGCAAACAAGCAGGATGACTTTAGAGTTACTGCTTATGCAGTAAGTCAGTATACCTATAAAAAGGATAGCGTACAAAAGGAGCATTTTAAGGCTATCACTCACGTTAACTTAATTTCTACCGTATTCGTTTCTGCCGATGGTGAAATCTATTTCTTAGATAGTGAGATAGACGGAGTTTTAGTTGATGGCGAAACTATCTTTAGGACGTCGCTTGAAAACGTTCGTTCCGTTATAGAAGAAGGTACTACCATAGTTGCAACCATTCTTGGACAGGACAAAAACGGAAGTGGCCTTAGCACTATAGCCATTCACGAAAGCGCGTTTAAGAGCGAGAAATTCATTTCAAACGCAGTGGCATTCCAAGAAAAGTATGGCTTAGATGGATTGTCGTTTGACTACGAATATCCTGAAAGTATGGCACAATATAGACTAATGTTTGAAACTTGCAGAAGTCTAAAAGAAGCAATGGCGCCGGGTTCTCTTATGACCGTTGCTTTAGGCACTTGGTCTTTAGCAAAGCCTTTAATATTTGATAAGTCCTTAATGGAATGTGTTGATTGGGTAGAAAGTATGAATTACGATGAAATGCGTGAAGACAAGCATAGTTATCATTCCACCTTCTCAACAAGTTGCTACGACTTCTTTAGCAAAATCAACGACATCAACGAAACGCTTGGCGATGCAGAAATAACCTATACCGACGTAAAAGACGTTAACCTTGGTTTACCATTTTATTCAAGGCCAACCGACGGTAGGGGGTATTGGGGCGACTATAGAAGTGTGGCTGAAAGCCTTGGAAAGTTTGAAAACGTTAAATACGATGAATATTACGGTGGAGAATTGCTACCACCCACCTATTATAACAGTTATCAAATGATATACGATAAGGTATGTTACTGCATTGACTCCGGAGTAGGTGGCGTTATGGTTTGGCATTATACTTGCGATATGCCGTGGGATAGCGGGCTTTCATTGTGGCGCGCAATTTACGAAGCAGTTCAATCGCGTAGTTAGTAAACCTAAAATTACGTTACCCTAAAACAATTTTTTAGTAACCCAAATCTCACTCAATTCAACAAGAGTGAGATTTTATTTTTACGCGTCAAAAATTATTAATTTTTGAAGTTTTGTGTAGGTACAATAAAAATTAAAAATCCCCCTTGTTTTATTTACGCGCGTATGATAAAATAATAAACGTATTAATATTTTATTCTAAGGTGAAAGTATGCAAAAACAAAAAAGCCGAATCAGTTTTCTTATACTTCCTTTCGTAATTCTTCTCGCGCTTGCGTGCGCTTTTTCTTTACGCGCGCCCATAGGTGAGGTGGCTCAAGCCAAAGATTATGGTATTACTGCTCTTTCAGGAAACGGTACCGCCGCTTCTCCCAAGCATATACATAATCCTGAAGAATTTTTATTCTTTATGGATAGAGTAAACGACGTTAATGCTGACGAGGCGTATTTAACGTACTACTACACCTTGGACAACGATATTGATTTGCAAGAGATTTTGGAAAGGGAAACCTTTACTTCCATTGGCACTTTAGAAAGACCATTTAACGGCAATTTTGATGGTAAGGGACATCTTATTACTCACGTTAGCCTATATGGCGATAGTGATTGTGTCGGCGTATTCGGCTACGTTGGCAGTAACGCAACCATAAAAAATCTTGGTGTTGTAAATTCTCGTGTTGAAACAACGGGAAACGTAGTAGGTGGTTTAGTCGGTGAATTGAACGGTGTAGTTACCAATTCATTCTACGAAGGCACCGTTAAAGGCTCAACTTACGTAGGTGGTTTAGTAGGCATCAACAAAGGAGAAGTTACCTATTCATTCACTAACGGCAACGTTGTAGCATCATCGGATTATCTTGGTGGCATAGTTGCTAAGAATGAAGGCAGATTACACTATTCATACTCCATTTCATCTATCGTATCTAACAGCAATACTCCCACGTTTGTCGGTGGCGTTATTGGTGCAAGAGCAAACGAACTTTCCACCCCATTGTATACCTTCTATAACGCATCACTAAACGAAGGCATTGGAGCCGTTGGATATTCTACGAAACATGCTGATGCATACGATAAATCTCCCGTATCACTCTCAGAAGATAGAGTAAGAGCGCTAACTCGCAAAGAATTTAATACGTTGGACGCATTTAGCGTGTTTGGCTCAGTTGGTAATGAAGTCTACTCACGTTGCTTTAACGTAAGCAATCATTCTTCATACGTTGCATTCTTGCAAAACGTATTTGTTATTGAAGTAAACAAACCGGCAACGACTATTGAGAGCAAACTTTATTATCAAAGTGCTTGCTCGGAAAGAATGTACGGCATTGATTTAACAAATATAAACGAATGGGGCACTGAAGAAAATCCCTATTTAATAAGCGAAAAGCAACATCTTTTAAACCTGCAAAACATAGTTTCCAACGAAGGTGAAAGTTATCTTGGCAAGTGCTTTAAGCAAACCGTAAGTCTTAATTTCAAAGTTTCAGGACAACCAACAAGCATTAATCCCATAGGCAGTTTTAGTATAGGTAATTCCTTTGAAGGCACCTACGACGGCAACAATTATAATATTTCAAATTTCATAATTGAATCAAACGGAATTGAGTCAAGATATCTTGGACTATTTGGATATACTGGTGAAAACGCAACTATCAAAAACTTAAATTTATTTGATTGTACGGTTAGTGGAGAGCAAGGTATCGGTTCATTGATCGGTTTCTCAAGTGGCACTACGGTTATAAACGTTGAAACCACTGCAAAGGTAATTGCAAACGGAAATAGTGGTGGTTTAATCGGCATGGCAGTTGGTGGAAGTTATTCAAAGATACTTTCTCAAGCAGAGTTAACCCTTCAAGGAAGTTCACTTATAGGTGGAATGTACGGCATCATCGGTGAATCGCAAGGTACGCCTATGCTTACTGATGCTTGGTACGTTGTAGAACTCGGTAGCGAATACACCTCAACGAACAGAAAGGGAAAGGCTCTTCTTATAGACACGAGAAATGGTAACGTTAGTGCCGAAAAGAGCAACGACGGAACGATATCTTTTGAGCAAATCAACTCAACGAGTGGATACGAAGTGGAATATAGAAACGCTGATGAAAGCATAGTTTGTTCAAATGTTAAATACGTTCCACAAACTGGAGATAACGCACAAGAAGTGGTATATGCTCGTTTCGTAAAGGAAATAGATCTCGTATCAAACGATAATTCGTTATTTACAAGTTTTAAATTCCGTGGTGGTGAATTAGGTGCAGAACAAAAGGGTAAGTTCTACGTAGGGCAAACGTTCACTTTAGAAATAAAGGTAAACGAAGGCTCTTACGTTAGAAACGTAACCTATAAAAACAATAACGACGTAGAAAGTGTTGGAAACGGTACGTTTGCTTATGAATCCAATCTTTCTTCAATAATCTATTCAGGCGTTATGCAAGAAGACCTAAGTAGCATCGTCGTAAACGGTGTTAAGATTACTTGGAGTAGTGAAATCTTCCCCACCGTATACACCTATGACGGAAAGAGTGTAAAATTCCCAACGGAAGAACTTTCCAAGCCTGAAAACTTCAAGATTTTGGTAACTTATAGTAGTGGTATGGAGCCTATCAATGCAAACCAAAGTGATAGCGAAAACTACTCTTTAACCATCATTTATCAAAATGAAAACAACGTTAGAATGGGTGCTATTAACACTTCATTCCATATTAACAAGAGAAAACTAACCATCACTCAAGAATCTCTTCAAAATAGCAAAGAATGGGACAATAGTTTGAACGCAACTGTAGCGAACGTTGACCAAGCAGGAGTAGGAGAAAAGATTACGGGCGACGACGTAGTCGTTTCTGCAGTTATGACTTTCAACACAACCGATATAACTAACGATGCTATAGTAAGTTATGTTTTCTCTATATCAGGTACAGATGCAAGCAACTACGTTGCACCAGATTCTTGCAGTTATTCAGGTGGTGTTATCACCAAGCGCAAGATATTAGTAAGTTTTGGCAGTTATGAAGGCATCTTTGCAGGCTTAGGTAAGGAGCCAAGTCTTGCAGGAAAGAAGATAGTTACCAAGGGTGTAATTTCTGCACAAAACTACGAGGCTGTATATTCATTCGTACATACAGGTGGAAAGGAATTAGGCTCAGTAGGTATCTATAATTTAACCGTAAGCATTTCTGATAAGTACGAAAACGCAAAAGATTACTACGATATTTACTTTGAAAAGAGTGCAAACGACCAAACTCCATACACTTCACAAGATGCAACGAAAGAGTATGAAGTAAAACCGTTGGAAGTAGAAGTCCAATATCTAATTGATGGAAGTAACGTTGAAAGCGTAGTATATAACGGAGCAAATCGTAGTATAACGGCGGGATTTATTAATGAAAAAGGTGTTATGGTAGCACTCAACGTCTTAGTAAGTCCAAGTGACGTTATGAATGCAGGCACGTACGATTTATCAATTAAAGATTTCACCAACCCCAACTATACACTTCTTAACGAAAGCAAGTCTATTGAAATAAAGAAGGCAAATCAATCTCAACTAATAGTATCATCAAGTTTAACGCATATTTTTGGTACGACTTATACGGCAAGCATTGATTCAGCGAGTGGTAACGGAGATGGGGAAATTACCTATTCAGTAGTTGAAGGATATGAAGAGTATGCAACCTTCAATGGCGCGGTATTAACCATAAATAAGGCAGGTAGCGTGGTATTAAAGGCAACTAAAGCAGAAAGTCAAAACTACCTTGAATCAAGTGTAGAATGGACGTTAGAAGTTGCAAAAGCAGAAATTATTATCAAGGTTGAAAACACGAGTGTATATTATCTTGATGAAATCAATCTTCAATACGTAACGGAAGATGGAGTTGTGCCAACGGGTGTTGAAGGAGTCGTTATTAGTTTAGACGGCAAGGAATACGATGGGGAAGTAATAGCAACGGGCGAATATCAAATTTCCATTGATTTAACGAATGCGCTTTCAGACGGCTATACCCTTATTGCAGGCGAATGTGGCAAACTAACGATAAATAAACTTCCTATTAGCGTAACGGCTAACGCTCAAAGTAGTGTATACGGCGAAAAGATAAAGGAACTTACCTACCTTGTTTCAGATGGTAGAGTTTCATCACTTGAAGGCTCGTTGCAAATGAACGAACTTGGAGTAGGCGAACACGAAATCACCATAGGTGATATTGCAGAAAAGAACACGAATTATGAAATAGTAAATTACGTTTCTGCTAAGTATACCATTACCCCAAAGAAGTTAACCGTAACCGTTGAAGAGCAAACCAAGAAGTATGGCGAAGAAGACCCCGTTCCTACTTACGTCGTTGACGGTCTTGTTTATGACGACACTCAAGAGAGTATCGGTCTTAACGTAGTGCTTTATAGAGAAAAGGGCGAAGAATCTTATATGGTGGAAACTGGTGGTAATTATGCCTATAAGTACTTTAAGAATAGCATTACCCATCTAAGTGCTAATTACCAAACCGAAGTAGATTTCGTATTCAATTCATTGGTAATTAGAGCAGGCACTCCCGTGGTAGAAGAAGTGGAAACTTTAAGAATAGTCGCAGGCACCACCTTAAATGGCAGTGGAAAACCAAAAGCAACTATAGTAGGTAAGGTATACGACAAGGCTACTGAAGAATGGAGTAGCGTTACTTTGGAGGGTAGTATTACTTGGAAAGAAAACGCAACGCCCAACTTCAAAGATAGCGATACACTCGTATACGGAGCAATCTTTACCCCAAGCAACAAGAACTATGAAACGGTAGAGTTTAACGTAAACGTTAAAGTTATTCCCGTTGAACTTACCGTTAACTTCACTTCTCCTAAGGAAATCGTTTATGATGGCTACAACCACAACAAGGTAGAATATGAACTTGTTGGCTTAAAAGAAGGGGATAAAGCAGGCGCAACAATAAACTATGAAGGCGACTATAAAAACGCGGGCTCGTTTAAGGCAATAGTTACTATTTCAAATTATAACTATACGTTAAAAGGTGGCGAGTATACCGTTAAGATAACGAAAGCACCACTTACTATTACCGCTGAAGACGTTGTAGTATTAGAAGGGGAGAGCGCCACTATCAAATATATGTACTTTGGTTTACAAGCAGGCGATAATGCTGAAGCACTAACGAAAGCACCAAGCGTGCGCCTACCAAGTGAAGTTGGCAACTATACGTTGACGCCATCGGGCGCAAGTGCTTCTAATTATAGCCTAACGTACGAAAGTTTCTCCTACAAAGTTCTTTCAAAAGAACTATCAAATGAAGAAGGCGACGTAAATTTAAGTGGTAGATTTGATGGAGAATTGACCTTTGAAATGGAAGAAAGCGAAGATTTTGGAGCAATTAGCGACCTATACGTTGCTATGCAATCAAGTTACGCAAATCTTTCAAACAAAGAAGTTGAAAAGATATTTAATCTCAATTATGCAATAGGCGAAGAGATAGTCGTAGTAGACGGTGAAATTTATCTAACGATGCTTAAACCTGAAGGATACTTAGACGATAAGGTAGCCTATGCAATTTATACGAATAAGGGCGAATTATTATATTTACAAGACGTACTTTATGATGGTGAATACGTAACCTTAAACGTAACGGATGCAAAGGCAATCGTATTCCTTGTGGAGAATGAAAAAACCATTTCTCCCATTCTATACGGAGCAATAGGCGCAGGCGTAGTCGTAGTGCTATTAGTATTCGCAATAGCAAGAAGGGTAAAGAAACGCAACGAAGAACGCTACGTCAAATACGAAGACTAATTGTCGCATATGGTTAAAGAGTTAAGTTTAAAGGGCTTAACTCTTTTTTTAGGAGTAAATTTATAAAATGAAGAGATATTATAAGCCTAATTGGAAAAAGAGCAATATAAACGTTTCAGCAACCCTTGCTGAGTTTTTGGGTGCCCCAAACAAGAATAATACTTTGGCACCTTTAAAAAAGGAACTCAATAAGAAATACAAAAACGTGGTATTCATTTGTTTTGATGGACTGGGAACTTATCCATTAAAAGTAAACCTTGAAAGAAATGATTTTTTATTAAAGAACGTTATAATGACTTTAAGGTCAACGTTCCCATCAACTACTACGAACGCCACGACTTCACTTTCTACCAATAAATTACCCTTAGAGCACGGTTGGCTTGGTTGGAGCGTTTATTTTGATGAAATCGGAAGAGCAATAGATATTTTCACTGGTAGAGATTCCTTCACTAAAGAGCCTATTGAGTTTAAATATCCACTAAGTGACAATGCGGATGACTACTTCCATAAAGGTAATGGAGAATATGAAGTAAGCCTTATAGCGCCAATATACGTAGACACAAAATTCCAAGAAAGAAAGATAGTAATAAAAGATGAAAAAGAACTTGCAAACGCCATAGAAGAAGTTTGCAAAAGGGAAGGGAAGCAGTTTATTTACTCTTACCTTTCCGATCCGGACTCTACGATGCACGTAGCGGGCGTTAATAGCCTTAAGGCTAAGGCGAAAATTGAAAGCATAAATAGAGAAATGGAAAGGCTTTCTAAGGTACTTAGCGATACTTTAATAATAATTACGGCCGACCACGGACAAATTGACGTTAAGGGATACGTTGAGTTTTATAAGGATGCTGAAATGAATGCGCTACTTGATTGCCCTCCTTATTTAGAGGCAAGAGCGCCTGCCTTTAAGGTAATCAAAGGTAAGGAAAAGGAATTTGAGTATAAGTTTAAGAAGAAGTACGGTAAAGATTTTAAATTATGTAAATCTCAAAAACTAATAGAAAAAGGTTTCTTTGGAAAAAGGGGAGAATACGGCTATTTGCTGGGAGATTACGTTGCCATCGGCACGCACACTCACAAGCAGTTTGTGTTTAGCGAAAACATGAATCGTTTTAAAGGGCACCACACTTCCTTAACTGAAGAGATGCTTGTTCCTTTAATACTAATAAAATGCAAATAGTGAGCAAAAATAAAGCCACCGAAAACTCGGTGGCTTTTTATGTAACTACTTTTTACGAGTAAATAGAGCAGGAAGGATTATTGGTTTCTTTTCGCCAATTTCCACCATTTGCTTGGAAAGTTGCTCTTTCAATTCCCGTCTAACCTTCTTGTAATCCTTTGATTTAACAAGATTATACTTTTGAATGGGGTCTTTGTTTATGTCGTAGAGATAATCTTCAAAGTATACTTTTGCTTTTGCTTTAACGTAGCCAATGCCAACTGCTCTTACGGAGTAAAGGTAGTCTTTAGTGCGTATTGCACGGCCGACTTGACTTTCACTAATTTGAATGAAAGCGTGTTCACGTTTTTTATCACTTTGAAGTGAATAACCACTATAACTTTCAGGGATTGTAATACCTGCCATATCAAGGAGAGTTGCAGGAAGGTCAATTAGGCTTACTACATCGACAATTTCCTTGCCACCAAGGAATTTACCACCTTTAATAATGAGAGGAATATGAGTGCAACTGTCGTGTGAACTGCGTTTATATTCCAAGTTTCTTGTCTTAAAGTGAGAGCCGTGGTCGGAAGTGTAGATTATAATAGTATCTTCATAAATACCTTTTTCTTTTAGTTTATCACATAATCTACCAACGTTATAGTCAAGACGATTGATAGCGCTAATGTAGTCGGGGTAACTCTTTTTATAATCGCCTTTCAAGAACGTCAAATCATCTGGAATGGGATAGTCTTTAAAACTTTCTACGGTAGGTTTATATCCCTCATAGCAATGCCTATCATTTTGATGATGTGGTTCAAGTTGAGAGATAAACATAAAGAATGGTTTGTCGTTTTTGCGATTGTCAATATATTCCGTTGCAAAGTCGTTTATGCAATCAGCACGATAACCTACAAAGTCAATCTTATTGCCATCTTCGTCAAATACGTAGCCGTCGTATCCGTGGGAAGTAAACTCCAAAACGTCTGCGGCTCTAAGGTACTTGTATCCACCTTG
The DNA here is from genome assembly GCA_045631675.1 of Candidatus Stercoripulliclostridium sp. Classification (GTDB taxonomy): domain Bacteria; phylum Bacillota; class Clostridia; order Christensenellales; family DTU072; genus Stercoripulliclostridium_A. The sequence continues at coordinate 8,265 of JAZQVF010000121.1, read as the reverse complement.
TCTATCTTTTGGGATACTACTATTTTCACAATGGATACCTATACCTGGATATCTATCACTTGCAAGATGCCACTTTCCGATATAAGCAGTATCATAGCCGTTTTCGTTAAAGTACTCTGCTAGCGGCTTTATGTCTTGTTTTAATGCGATGCCATTCCAATAAGAGCGATTTTCCGTTGCGTACGTGCCACTTTGAAGACAAGCACGAGCAGGACCGCAAACAGGTTGACAGGTAAAGCAGTTTGAAAACTTTACCCCTTCTTCTGCAAGTTGAGTGAGTGAAGGTGTAAGCGTAGGCGTTACCGTGTCCCAGCGTTGTTGATCAGCAAAATAAAAAATAATGTTTGGCTTTTTCATAATGTAGACATTATACAATGGTTTTTGCTAAATTTCAAGAATAATCTACAAAAAAACAAAGCCATAGCGTATGTGCGTATGCGCGCACTCTTAGGTATTGACTTTTCAATTAAATTTTAGTATAATATATCCTACTATGGCTAAACGACGATGCCTATAGTAAAAAAAATGCAATCGGAGGTTAATATGGCAAAAGGAAGTAATCCAAGAAATCCTTTACAAAAGAAGATAAAGGAACTTTCTGTACCTGCCAAGGAAAGCACCATTATTAAGCAAGAGTATTACGATCAATTTGACTGCAAACGTGGTTTAAGAGACGTAAACGGCAAAGGTGTGTTGGTTGGCTTAACCGAAATTTCAGAAATAAACGCAGCGGTAGAAGATGAAAACGGCAATCGTATTCCAATTGAAGGCGAACTTTACTATCGTGGTATTCCAATTGAAGACATCGTAAAAGGATTTGTAAAAGAAAAGCGTTTTGGCTATGAAGAGGTAGTATATCTTCTACTATTTGGAAAGTTGCCAAACGAAAAGGAATATCAAGAATTCAGGAACATTCTTTCTTCCCTTCGTAAACTTCCTAATGGTTTTTTACGTGACGTAATAATGAAGAAATCCAGCCCTGATATGATGAACGTTTTGCAACGTAGCGTGCTAACTATGTACGCGTACGATGAAAATCCTGATAGCATTGCTATTGATAACGTTTTAATGCAATGCTTAGACCTAATTGCGAAGTTCCCAATGCTAAGCGTATACGGTTATCAAGTTTTCAAGCACTATCACGAAGAAGGCGATCTTATCATTCATCAACCAAATCCTGAATTTAGTACTGCTGAAAATATTCTTATGATGCTCCGTGACGACGGTAAATTTAGTGAACTTGAGGCAAAATTACTTGACTTATGTTTAGTACTTCACGCCGAGCACGGTGGTGGTAACAACTCAACGTTTACTGCACACGTAGTAACGAGTTCAGGTACTGATACCTATTCTGCAATTGCCGCCTCACTTGGTTCACTTAAGGGACCACGTCATGGTGGTGCTAATGCAAAGGTTATCAAGATGATGGATGACATTGCTCAAAACGTAAAGAGTTATTCAGACAAGGATATTAAAGAATATCTAAGATTAATTTTAGATGGAAAGGCATTTGATAAACAAGGTCTTATTTACGGTATGGGCCACGCTATTTATTCAAAATCAGACCCAAGAGCGAAAATTTTAAAGAGTTTCGTAAAACCCCTTGCAATTGAAAAGGGAATGGAAAAGGAATATTCGCTTTATCGCAAGATAGAAGTTTTAGCCCCTGAAGTTATTGCAGAAAAGAGAAAGATGTACAAAGGCGTTAGTGCCAACATTGACTTTTATTCAGGCTTTATATATCGTTTACTTGGTATACCTACCGAGTTGTTTACTCCTATTTTTGCAATAAGTCGTATAGCGGGTTGGTCTGCACACCGTATTGAAGAACTTTCCAACGCGGGTAAGATTATTCGTCCTGCATACGATGCCGTTGCTCCAAGAGCAAAATACGTTAAATTAAGTGAAAGGAAGTAATATATGTTAAATTTAATTCCCCAACCTAAGTTTTATGAAGAAAAATTCGGTGAATTCGTCATCAATTCAGACACTACTTTGTTTGCAGACGACAATTTGATTTCTGCAAGAGATGCGTTAAATGCTTTCGTAGAGTTTGCTTGTGGCTACAAACTCCCAGTAGTCGCATCCAAACAAGCATCAATTGCTTTTATTTACGATAGGCATATTGCAAAGGAAGGCTACGTTTTAGATGCAAATACGGACAAAATTACCATAAAGGCATCAAGCGAAGCAGGTGCATTTTATGCAGTACAAACGCTAAGGCAACTCACGAGAGGCGACCTTATTGAAGACGCTGAATTTTTAACTTTACACGCAGTTAAGGTGGAAGACGAGCCTCGATATGCTATGCGTAGCATACTTCTTGATGAATCTCGTTATTTCCACGGAATGGAAACTGTAAAAAATCTTCTTGATATGATGTCCTACTTAAAACTAAACACTTTGCATTGGCATTTGACTGACAATGAAGGTTGGAGAGTGGAAATTAAGAAATACCCATTGCTTACTGAAGTAGGCGCAGTAAGAAAGGGTACTCAAACTATGGCGTGGGGCAACAAGCAAATAGATTGGACGTTGCACGAAGGATATTATACCCAACAAGAAATTAAAGAAATCGTACAATATGCAGAAAAACTTCACGTTCAAATTATACCTGAAATAGATATGCCTGCCCATTTTGGTGCAGCAATAGCGTCGTATCCATGGCTAAGTTGTAGTGACGTAGAAATGGACGTGCCGATTATTCACGGTGGCACCCCTGAAAAAAATGGAATAGGACAAGTAATTGCTTGTGCCGGCAAAGAAAGCACTTTCAAGTTTATTTACGACGTACTTGATGAAATTTGTGAACTTTTCCCTGCACCATATCTTCACGTAGGTGGAGATGAAGCCCCTAAGGGAGAATGGAAAAAGTGTCCCCATTGTCAAGAGTTAATTAAGAAAGAAGGCTTGAAAGATGAAGAAAACTTGCAAGGATACTTTAACAATAAAATTGCAGTATATCTAAAGCGTAAAGGCAAAAGAATTATTGGTTGGAATGAAATTTTAACGGCTAAAAAGTTGGATAAAGACGTTATAGTGGAATATTGGACGCACAAAAGAGATATGAAGGTAGAAAACTATCTACTAAGTGGTCACGACGTCATTATAGCAAAGCATCAAGCCTTCTATTTTGATATGACCTACGCTCAAAACAATTTAAAGACAACCTATGACTTTGAGCCTGAAAAGTATGGAATTACCAAAGGGAAAAAGGGCATCTTAGGTTTAGAAGGCACTGCGTGGACGGAGTGGATTCCAACGGAAGAAAGGTTAAACTTCCAACTTTATCCAAGAATGCAAGCAATGGCTGAAGTTGCATGGACTCCTGCCGAGAAACGTAACTATAAAGATTTTATTGCTCGTTTGAAAAAATTCTTACCTATACTTGATAGGTATGATATCGTTTATTGTCCGTTGAGTATGGTAAATCAAGGTGGTTTAAAAAGACTAAGAATAATGAACGAATTCCAAAATAGGAATGCACACGTTGAATTTAATCGTGCAATGAACGTAAGAAAAAAGAAAAAATATCGTCTATGATGGAAATTGCTACCTTGAAAGTAAAAATTGAGAAGAAAGACCTTTTTCATCACCTTGATTTTCCTTTCGTGGTAGACGGTGATTATTCTCGCCTTGTAATCAAATATGATTATTCTCCAAAGCAATACGCGGGAGAAGATGCCTATCAATTAGCCTATAATGCCTTTGTAGAGGCTTACGGCGAATATAAGGTAAATGAAGAAGACGTTAAAAGGGAGTTACCCCTAAATAATCATATCACCTTATCTATATCAAAAGATGGTAGATTAATAGGTACTGCCCATAGGCATAATCCTAATATGGAAATTGAAATAGGCAAAAGGTCTACGGTAGGTTTTCATAGTGTAGAAAACGTAAAAGGTCAATATATTTTAACTCTTTCAGTGCACGCTATTTTGTCAAAAGAAGTGCTGTCAAAAATAAAGGTATGTGCCTATGAGTGAATATAAATTTGAACTTCATACCCATACCGTGCATAGTGACGGTGCGTTTACTCCCAAAACGCTTGTAGAAAGTGCAAAAGCATTGGGATACAAGGGTATTGCCCTTACCGACCACAATACGAATAGTGGTTGTAAAGAGGCTATAGAATGGGGTAAAAAACTTGGCGTAATGGTAATTCCCGGCATAGAATGGACTACTTTTTATGGTCATATAGTCGTGCTTGGTGGAAAATCTCAAGTTGAGTGGAAGGACGTTAGACCTGAAAACGTAGTTGAGAAGATAAAGGAAGTTCAAAAAGCGGGGGATATCGTAGGCATAGCGCATCCTTATAGAGTAGGATATCCCGTATGTACGGGTGGTAGAAATCAGTTTCCTAAAGAAATATTTTCCGTACTTGACTTTTATGAAGTCATATCCGGTGAAGTAGAAGAAGTAACCAACGAAAGGTCGGTAGCCGAATATAAAAAGTTAAGGAAAGATGGCTACGTCATTAGCGCAACGTACGGTAGAGACTGGCACGGCAACAACGATAAAAAAGGCGCTACCTATGGTGCTACGTACCTTATAACGGACGGAGATATAACAACGGTTGACGATGCACTTAGGCTTATCAAAGAAGGTAGGACTAAGGTTGGAGATAGAGAAAACTCAAAAAACTTGTTGGAGGATTGTGTATGTTAACAGCACACGGAGGAGCACTTAAAACGGGTAGGAATACTAAGGCATATTTTGAACTTATGTCAAAACTCAATGCAGACGCTATAGAAGTTGACATTCGCTCAAAGAAAGGAGAGTTATTCTTAGGACACACACATATCCCATTTTTTAAAAAGGATAGAATACCATTTACCTTTGTTTTAGAGTTTTGCAAGAAATATAACAAAAGAGTAAATTGTGACGTAAAGGAAAAGGGACTTGTAAAGCCTATTCAACGTCTTGCAGAGGAAATGGGTATTGAGCATCTAATTTATTTTACAGGCTCCGTATCACCTGAAGAAGTAAAGGATTTAGGTAAATGTGAACTTTACGTAAACGACACTTTCCTACTTCCTAAATTCCTAATTAATTCTCATAATCTTCCTAAGATTAAAGAATATTTAGATAGTTTTAACGCACCCGGACTTAAAGGTTTGAACGTTAATTATCTATACGTATCCAAGAAAGTATGCCTTGAGGCAAAGGCTTTGGGAATGGGCGTTTCCGTTTATACTATAGATGATGAAAAGGCTCTTGAAGAATTAGTAAATATTGGCCTTGATAACGTTACCACCAATAAAATAGACGTTGCGCTTTCAAAAAGAAAATAGCAACAAAGAGTAACCCTAAACAAACAAATAAGATACCTTAACTAAATAATATAAGAAGGAAATAAAATGGGAGTCAAATTTGAAAACGGTGCAATAGTTCACTGTGACGACTTTTGTGAAAGGTCTTTTTACGACGTATCTAACAACTTGCTTACCGCTCAATTTGATGGAATGGGCGGTATTTCTCGTTATTCCGTAATTAACAAATGGGACTATTTAGAGTGCTACTATAACCAAATGTCGGTTAACGATAAAGTTTTTGATTTATACACTCCAAAGAAAGTTACTATGGTAGGCAGGAGAATGATAATTGAAACGGAAACTAAGGAAGTTTTCATTAAAATCATTCAATTTACCGACGATACCACTAACGCTTTGTTTGAAGAATTTGAAATAACGGCAAAGGAAGATGGCGTTAAGTTTGAAAACGTCGTTAATTTTGGTTTGAATACTCCTTCGTATATAAAAAATCTTTTTGATGCAAGAAGGGAGTTTAAAAACTTTGCAAGACTAATTTACGGCACGATAGGTGCGAAAATAAAGGGGCATAAGCACAATGAAGATAGGGGCGAATTCATAGTAATACGTAATAGGATGCTTGAAAATTGGTACTTTGATTTTGCTATTTCAAAGCCTGCAAAACCCCTTGAAACATCCCCCACGTATACCAATCAATTTAACGCAGAGTTATACCTTAACAAGGGAGAAACTAAGTCTATTAAAATCGTTTTAAGTAGTGGCACGCTAAAAGATTTCAGTTACGTTGACGTTGCTGAAGTGTATCCAAAATTCCAAGAATGCAAAGCAAGCGCATACGCATATATTGACGATATGGAAGTCCCTAAGAGTTGCAATACTGAATTTTTAAAGGCGTATTACAAGAGTTTATACAACTGCTCGCTTAGTATGTATAAAGAAATGGGCAACTTCAAAGGTTTCCTTGCCGGCATTGTTTATCAATCTCCTGCTCGCACTTATTATAGAGACGGCTATTGGACGATTTTAAGTATTTTGCCAAGAAAACCTGAACTCGTAAGGAATGAAATATTGACGTTAGCAACGGGCGTAAACAAAAACGGTGATTGTCCATCTGCAGTAAAATACAACTTTACGAATTGGTGGGGACATCATTACGATAGCCCGTCCTTCCTTGCTATTATGCTTTACGACTACGTTCGTATTACGGGGGATAAGAGTATACTTAACGAAAAGTGGAGAAAGGGTACTGTTTTAGATTCTGCAAGAATGGTCGTTGAAAAACTTGCCCAAAACGTTGATGCTACGGGGCTACTTTACAAAGGTGGGGAGTACAATAGAAGGGACTGGTGCGACAACGTATTTAGGATGGGTTATTGCACCTACGACGAGGCTTTGTTCCAACGCGCATTGTTTGCGTTAGGACAACTTTATAAGGGTATTGACGCTAAACTTTCCAATGAATATCTTGAGCGTGCTGAAAAAGTGAAAAACGCTATAAATGAAATACTTTGGGATACTAAACTTGGGTATTACGTCAACTATAAAGATGAAAAGTTTACTGAAGATAATCTCTCCATAGATACGGTAATTTGTGTATTATTCGGCATTGCGGACAGAGAAAAATCTCTTAGTATGCTTTCAAAAATGGAACTGCTATTAGAGAGCAAAAACAACTTAGAGCAAAAGGCGGGCGATTTTGGATGTTTGTCCGTATACCCATTCTACAAAGACAACAAGTCCGTTGTAATTAAGTCAAGTTGGCCTTATTACTATCACAATGGTGGAGATTGGCCTTATTGGTCTTGCGCATATGCTTATGCTAAACTTATGTATGGAATGGACTACGAGTATCCTTTGACTCGTTGGTTTACGTATAATCTTGAAAAGAAGAATTTTACTCCCGTTGAGTTTTATTCTCCCACACATCCAAAAGGCTCATTGCTCCAAGCGTGGTCAAGCGTAGGTGCGTTTGTGCTAAGTTATCCTAACGGCGATTTTTTTAATTAAAATAAGGCCTACCTTTCGTAGGCTTTTTTTATGCGTAAATTTATAGTTATCGCACCTGTTTCTTGCGTGTAATTTGCGCGCGCGTAAAATTATAGTAAAAGATACTCTCACGCGTTGCACTTTTATTATATTTATTATATAATAGACGCATAGTTCACAGCAAGGAGCTTGATATGCGTCAAATACGTCGTTACGGATTAACTTTACTTTTAGTTATTTGGGTGGTAGTTTCCGCCGTTTCTCTTATTGCTTGTTCCACTACGGACGATAGTGAGAACTTAAATGAGATTGTTAAAATCCGCATAGGCGAATTCAAGAAGACCGAGGTTTACTACGGTGACGATCTTGACGTACAAGACTCAACTATCCTTGCAACTACTCGTGGTGGAGCCGTTCAAACCATACCAATCACTTTGAGTATGGTAAGCAATTTTGACTCCCATAAAGTAGGGGATCAAACTATTACCATCACCTATGAAGGATGCACTACTACGGTTGACGTTACCGTATTGACTGCAGAAGTTCAAGGTATTGCAATCAACGACAAGCCTACTAACGTAACGGTTGTGCAAGGCAGTCAACTTAGTCTTGCCGGTATATCTTTAAGAGTACAGTATCAAACTCGTTCCATCGTATTAGGCGACATATCCAAAGAAATGTTACGTGGATACGACGTAAGCCTTCCAGTAGGCGTTCATACCGTTTATATTGAATATTCAGGTTATAGCGTACCTTTGGAAATTGAAGTTTTACCAAAAACGGTTATTGACGTTGAAATCATTTCCTATCCTAAAGATTTAAAATATTTCGTAGGCGAGCGTTTAGATCCAACTGGTTTAGAAGTTGAGCGTACTTACGATAATGGTTCTAAAGACGTTGTTGCATACGTAGACGATGCAACCATTTTTACTTTTGATTACGACTTTTCATACGAACGTGCAAATTCATTCGTTAAAGTTACCGTAAATGGTAAGGAAGACAGTTT
>JAZQVF010000120.1:0-11096 GCA_045631675.1 Candidatus Stercoripulliclostridium sp. | reverse complement strand
AATTTTGAATACGAGAAGATACAAGGCGCCAAGTATTATTGCTACTGCACAAACTTCACCAATTGAACCACCAATATTTCCTAAGAACAGGTCAAGAAGGTCAACGTTAGTTGTCGTTGCACCTGCAATAGCATCTGCCTTTATGCCTGCAAGTGGAGTTGCGCCCGTTACGTAGTTAGCCTTGTCTACAAAATCAAGTGCAAAACGGAATGAGAAAAACTCCCCTGCCGTTACCTTTCCACTTGCGTAGTCAATGGGGTTAACGAACGCAGTCATCTTGGTGGTCCAAGCAAGAAGTAGGAATACTCTTGCAGTTGCTGCTGGGTTTGCAAAGTTTTTACCAAGTCCACCAAAAAGCATCTTTACAATCATAATTGCAAAGATTGAGCCAACTATGGGAAGATAAAACGGCGCCGTAGGTGGTAGGTTAAGACCTACTATCATACCGGTAACTACCGCGCTAAAATCACCTATGGTTAAAGGTTTTTTACGAATTATAGAGAACAAAGCCTCTGCACCTACTGCAGATAGTACTGCAAGTGCTACAAGGAACAAACTATAAAAACCATAAAACACCACGCCTGCAACTAAGCAGAATGAAAGCGCTATGCATACGTGTATCATTATCTTACGCGTAAACAACGTGCTTCCTACGTGGGGAGAAGATGAAACTATAAATCTTTTACTTTCCGACATATCTCTATAATTTCCTTTCTCTTATCATTTTCTTTGCAAGCCTTTGTGATTGCACAAGAGGTCTCTTTGCAGGACATACGTAGGCACAACAACCACACTCAATGCAAGCAAGTGGATTATAAGGCTTGATTTCCTTTATCATATTCTTCAAAACGTATGCATCAGTCATCATTGGCATAAGCCCCATAGGACATACGTTTGCGCATCTTGCACAGTTTATGCAGGTTGTAGGCTCAACTTCACGAATTTCATCATCCGTCAAAAGTAAAAGCGCACTACTACCCTTCGTTACGCAAGGAATGAAACTATGAAGAGATATTCCCATCATAGGTCCACCACTTATAACCTTCGCGACGTCTTCAGAGTAGCCAAGATAGTCTACAATTTCCACGAATGGCACGCCAAAACGTACCCATATATTTGCAGGACGGTTGATACCCTTGCCTGAGACCGTCATATAACGGCTATAAAGGGGTTTTCCAAGGGCGCAAGCCTCGTACATAGCAAGAGCGGTACTAACGTTTAAAACGATAAATCCAAGGTCACTGGGAAGCCCACCTTGTGGCACCTTTTGATGAGCAAGAGCATAAATGAGTTGCTTTTCGCCACCTTGTGGATATTTGGTTTTAAGACCAAACACCTTGATTTTACTATCACTTGCAGTTGCTCTTGTCATTTCTTCAATAGCATCTGACTTGTTTGCCTCAATACCAATCCAAATTTCAGGAGCCCCGATAGCCTTTGCAAGATACTTTATGCCTAAAACTACTTCCTTAGATTTGTCAATCATAAGGCGATAGTCCGTGGTAATATAAGGCTCGCACTCGGAGCCGTTTATAATGAGCGCTTTGATGGGCGTCTTGGTTTCTAATTTAACGTGAGTGGGGAAAGTTGCACCACCCATACCTGCAAGTCCTGCTTCTTTACACCTTGCAACAAGTTCTTCACGGGTAGGATTAATTAAAGGTGGCAAAAATTCTTCTTCATAAAGACCGTCGTTTGCGAGGCAAACGTGACGGATACGCTTTCCCATTGCATTTTCACGAAGCACAAATCCTTCAACCGTGCCACTAACCGAACTATGCACGTTACAAGATACGTAAGAAGATGCTTCCCCTATCTTGGTGCCTACCTTTACGTGATCACCAACTTCAACGACGGCTTGTGCAGGCGTACCAAGATGTTGTGCAAGCGGAATATACACCTTTGCACCGGTTGGCATCTCCTCAAACTTACAGTCGTGAGAAAGTTCCTTCATATCTTTTGGATGAATTCCATACTTAAAAGTTCTAAGTCTCATACGGATTAATTATACTACATATTTTAAAATATGTAAAGGGCGATTTTTCATATTTTAGATAATACAAGAGCGCGAAATGAATTGGTTAAAATGCGGAATGCGAAATGCGGAATGCGAAATTGGCTTTGCTTCATTTCATTGCGCAAACAAGGATTTATTAAGTTTGAATTTGTTTGTACTTAGATAAACTTTAGGTAAAACGCGTTAGTTTAGATGAAGAATGAGCAAAAGAAAGTCTCCCAAGGGGTTGCTGTACTGAAGTACTGCGCCCCGCAGGGAGACTTGGTTTTGTGAAATTATTCGCTAAAATAACGCGTTTTACTAGTCGTTGTATTCAGAAGTATCAATATCCTTCTTACGGCTATCTGCGTTCTTGCGAACCTTTTCTTGTGCTTGCTTCTTTTCAAAGTCAGCAGGCATTGCGGAATCAACCTTGGTCTTACGTAGTTTCTTTTGTACCTTAGTTTTGAGTTTTCTGTAGATCATAACTACGATAACTGCTACAAGGATAAGACCGATTACAACTGAAGAGATGATGAGCCATACTTGAGGATTGATCTTGTTTTCGCTTTCTTCTTCCTCTTCTTCCTTTTCATCTTCTACGGGCTTGTCGGTTTCTTTATCTGCCTCTGCCTCGGTGAGATATGAATTGAAGGTGCCTGCCTTGGTGGTGTCTGATTCGGTTGCAGTCTTTGCATCTTCGTATGCTTCCTCAGTAAGTTTTTGGATCTTGAGGTCGTCAACGATTAGGATACCAGCCATTAGGTTCTTAACTGCTTCTTCTTTACCTTGAGCATCGTTAGAGCCGAGGAAGAATGCAAGATATGCACTTACGCTCTTTGAAGATTCGTTTGCATAGTAGAAGGTATATTCTACCATTTCTTCACTATGAGCAATTTGGATGCTCTTCCAGTATCCGTTGCTGTTGTCATAAACGAAACGGAATTCGGGTTTCTTATCTTCTTCTGCTCCAAGATACTTAGCAGAGAAAGTAATCTTGTAGTAACTGGTTGCAGCCATGGTTTGGCTACTGGTTTGGTAAGATTGGGTTGAGGGCTTGGTGATGTTTGCCATCATCAAGTAGTTATTGTTATTGTCGCCACGACCATCGGTATAGGTGGTGCTTAGGAAGTTGCGGAGTTGGTCTACGGTGAAACCTTCATCTGCAAGAGCATAGGTGCTATCTGACAAGAGATAATCCTTTGCAGTCATGTGTGCGATTAGGTCTTCAAAGTCTCCGTTCTTATTGTATACACCGTATACGTGGTTGGGATAATCGTTATCCTTAACTGCACTTTCACCTGCGTAATCACCGTTGAATACGGAATTGGATTGGTGATGAGTGAATGAATTGGATTCGTTACCGATAAGTGCTTCAAGGTTGTTTTCTGCGTCTCCGTCTTTCTTATCGTAGTTGTCAAATGAGTCGGTATCGTAGTTAACAAGTTCAAACTTGAATGAGTTGTTAAGATATGAACTTACGTTATCCTTTTCGCCGATAAGGGTGAGAGCGGAATTCTTTCTTGCCTTGAGAAGTGCTTCTACGGAAATATCTGCATTATCAGCATTTACGTCAAAGCCGTAAGCAGTAAGTTTTTCTTTAAGGTCTTCTTCAGTAAGATCTTCAAGATTTTCTACACCGTAAACGAGTTTGTTGTATGATGCTTCATCAGCAAGTTTTACGAGCATTACGTCATCAAAGTATACGGTACCTTGTGATGCACCTGCAGAAACCTTGGTTGCACCGTCTTCACTTGAAAGTGCTACAGTGTTGTTAGCATATTTGTTACCGAGATATAGTTCTAAGGTAAGGCTACCTGATGATAGGTTGGTTGCAATGTAGAAGTCGTATCTTACCCATGCACCGTTGGTGTCAACGTTGGTGTAACCTACGTATTCGCCGTTAACGTCATCTGAGTGAGTTACTGCAAGATAGTTGGAACTATTCTTGATGGTTACGCTTGCCTTTGCACCGTCAACGGTCTTTACCCATACGCTCATTCTATAGTAAGATTCGGTTGAAAGGCTTACTGAACTTGAGTTGGTGTAACCGAAGTAGGTGGGATAGTTAGAAGTGAGCATCAAGAGATTTGATGATAGAGTTGACTTATAGGAAAGTTCCCCTGCTACGCTTGGATAGAAATCACCAAGACCGGTGCCGTTATAATGTTCAGCATTGATGATGCCACCCTTTGCACTCTTAAGTAGAGTTTCGATTGCATCGTCAATCTTAGTTTCAACGGTGCCCGTGTATGAAGATGCTGACTTGCTGTTTGAGAAGTCTGATGCATACTTGAGTGCAGTGCCATCCTTTACTATAGCGCGTACATAATAATATTTAGCGCTTTGTGGAACGAAATTATAAGTGCGCTTGCCTTCTGCTTCGGTATAGTATGAAGCGTCGCTTGCATCAATAATCTTAACGAGTTCTTTGTTATAGTTGTATACGTAGTAATGAGTTGCTTCCTTAACGTTTTGTTCCCAAGTGATTTCGGTTGAAGTGCTCTTGAGGGTAGGTGCTGAAATAAGGTTTGCAACGGTGGACTTGGTCCAACTCTTGGGGTTAGCAATACCTACGATTTGACCTTCTGCATTGAATACTTCATCATCGTCTTCGCCAAGGTCGTAGTTTGAAGAATCAATGGTGCTGAAATCGGAGTTAGCAATTGATGAACCGGTGGTGGTTGAACTGCTTAGGTCAAAACTCTTAACGTAGGTACCCTTTGCAGAATTATATTCTGAGTAGTCAATTTCAGACCAAGTTACTGCAGTAATTAGTACTGCACCTTGAGTATGGCTTGCAGGGGTGTAAATATCGCCCTTACCAAACTCAACGAGAAGGTACATTTCATCACTTTCAGTGGTGCTTGATTGCATTACGAAACTGATTTCAGTCCAATCGGTTACTGCAAGTGAACTTTGAGTTGCAGAAGAATTGATGGTTGCATCGGTTTCTTTGTCATAAAGTGATACGCTGAAAGTAGAACCACTCTTAAGGTTTTGGGTGTTAACCCACATTGATAGACGATAGAAGTGGTTGGGCTTGGTCTTAAGTACGGTTGATGCATCTGCGGGCTTGAAGAAAACCTTAGATGCAGTGTATTCCTTGTTGTTAAGGATTACGTAGTCAAATACTTTTGAACCAAGTGAATATTCTTTTTCTGGCTTTGCAACGTTTTGAAGAGCAGGAGTGTTTCCTTGTAAGGTTGCGTATGCTTCATCAGTAAGGCCACCTTGTAGGATACCTGCGTAAAGGTTAGATGCGTTTGAAGTCATATCAACGAAAGTGTTGGTGTCAACTACGTTATAGTACCAACCTTCGGTTGCATCATCATTAAGTGCAGTGAAGTTTACGTTTTCATTAAGGCCAAAACCTTCGTATGCAGATTGAGAAATCTTTTCCCATTCCTTAATTTCGCCACCTGCATAAGCGGTGTTTACGTCTTCAGCAGTTGCATATTCTTCAATGGTGATGTTATCAAAGAAACAGCCACCGGGATAGAGAGTGTCTTCTTCCCATTCGCCTTCGCCGTACCATAGTTCAAGGTTAACCTTTCTATTTGCAAGTTCGTTACCCTTTACTTTAATGGTGATTTGTTGCCAAGTACCCCAAGTGCCATCGGTGGTTGCTTCAAGTTTGGTTTCGGTTGATGCACCACTAAGACGGAGAGTTGCCTTTACACTTTCGTTCTTTTCATAGTAGTTGTTGTAAAGTACCCATTGGTCATACTTTGCGTTGTAAGTTTCCATCTTCTTGTTGTATTCTTCAAGAAGTTTATCATAATCGGTTGCGCCTGCTTCAGGTGCAGTGGGCTTTGTGCCACAGAAATCTTGTTCAGAAACTTCTGGAACCCAAATGAATGCCCATACGGAAATTGCATAATATTTATTGTTTTCAATAAGGATATCAAATGAACTTTGGAAGCCTGCACCGCTTATTGAATTTTGTTGGTGGTAAACGAGAAGTGCTTGAGTGTCAACTGCGTTATAAGGAGTGCTTAGTTGGTATCCACTTTCGGGAGTATAACTTATACCAAGATCGGCAGCAACTGGTGCTTTGAAGGTTGAAGATACCTTGCCGTATGCGTTTGCAAAGTTATTGCTATTTTTGCTATCAACGTAGTAAAGTTTGGTAAGATCAAATACGCCAACGGGGTCGGTCGTTGCAGTATAACTTGGGAAGTCGTCGTCATTCTTGAGGTCTTCCTTACCCTTTACGATGGTGTAGTTAGCAGTTGAGCCAACTTTAGCAGAAGTAAAGTAGGTAGTGGTAGTTGAACTGGTTGAATATCCGGTTGCACCAGTGAAGTTATTGTTGAGATATACGTATGAAAGTACTACGTCGTAATCGTTTTGTACGCCGAATACCTTTTGCATATCTTGACTTCTTTCAGTTGCAGTTGCATTAGCAAGTGCGTTGTATTGGTTTACGAGTGCACTATCGTATGCGCTCTTTTCTATCTTTTCCATTACAACGTTATCAAACATTGCAGTACCCTTAGTGGTATAGTAACTGTTGAAAGCAGTGGTTCCTACGTTTACAACGTCTTTAATTTGGCTTGGGCCATAGCCTAACCAAAGTTGTACGTAGAAGTTACGTGCTTCAAAGTTTGAACCTTCAATATAGAAATTGTAGGTTTGCCATTGAGAGTTGGTGTTGATTTCACCAATCTTGGATACGATAACGCTTGATGCAGAAGTGCCTTGTGAAAGAACGATGGTTGCGCCACGATGATCGTTATCTACGTTTTCGTCAAAGATAAGGTCGGTCCATACATCAACTGAAAGTTTGTAGTAGGTGTTTTGTTCTACCTTTGCTTGTGAAGATACGTAGAAAATGGAACCGTTTGCTTCATCTCCGTCCATACTGAGAACGAGTGCGTTAGTATCGTCGTATACGTTTTCAGTTTTTGGAGTGGAAGGTGCAATTTGGGGCTTGTCAAGTTCAGAGTTGATTGCTCCTTTGTTAGCATCAAAAGATGCGTCTGAAAGATCAACAACACCGGTAGTAAGACCAGTTGCACTCTTAGCAAATGAACCAGCAGTAAGGGTCCAATTTGAAGGTACCTTTACGTAGGTTGAACCAGTAGTGCTTTGGAACTTGCCGTTGTTAACAAGCAATGTTTCAGCCGTAACGGTTTCTTCGGGCTTAACGTCGTCATTAGAAGAGTCGTCTTCTGGAACGTTACATGCAACAACACCAATCATAAGTGCTACAACGAGGAGTGTTGCAAGTAGGAAAGTAATAAGTTTTCTTGATTTTTTCATTTTACCACCATTGAGTAATAATATTTTAATCGTGTGCGTACAATAAATACACAAGTACGATAATGTTACCACAACCAAAAAATAAATTCAACAAATTATCCCACCTTTTTTAATAAAATAGAAAATTAATTTTTAATATGATATATTCTTGTCCGTTTTGTGAACTTTATGAGATTTTTTTCATTGATGCTCCTATTGATGCATAACATCTACTATGGTCCAAAACAAAAATAAAGCAAGCCTATTGCGTTCCGTTCTCACGGTTAGTGGATTTTCCATAGTTACGAGAGCGCTTGCCTTTCTCTTTAAGATTTATCTTTCACGATCTTTAGGTGCCGAAGTTATGGGCCTATTCCAAACTGCCATAACGGTATTTTTCTTGTTTATAGCCCTTTCAACGGGTGGTATCTCTACGGTGCTTTCAAGAAAAATTGCAGAATATAATGCAAAAGGCGAAAACGAAGCGAGTTTTTCCTTGCTTTCAACTGCACTTATAGTTGGCGTTGGGCTTAGTTTAATTTCCACCTTAATAGCCTACTTGATGCTACCTAAGTCCGGTTTCTTTATCACCGATGAAAGAGCCGTTCCCCTTTTAAAAATAATGCTCCCCGCTCTGTTTTCAACAACCTTTTACATTATCATTCGCGGTTGGTTTTGGGGAAATAAACGATTTTTGGATTTTAGTATTTCTGAATTGATTGAAGAAATCTTAAGAATAATCTTTACCCTTCTTTTCCTTGCAGGAGTATTTAGTGGAATTGAAGGCGCAAAAGGACTTGCCTTTGCCTTTACTATAAGTGATTTCATCGTGCTTGCAATAATTATGGCAATCTACTTTGCTCGCGGTGGAAAAATTAAACCGTTTCGCCCCTTCAAAGAAATAACGAAACCCGCTATGCCACTAACGATTATGAAAATATTTGCATCACTTACAGGCACCGTTGTAGCACTCGTTATACCACAAGGCCTTATCGCAGGTGGAATGAGCATAAGTGAAGCAACTGAAAGCGTTGGTAGAATTGGCGCTATGGCTAATCCCCTTCTCTTTGCACCCAACGCTTTAATAAACTCTCTTGCAGTAGTGCTTATACCTGAAATGAGCGAAGCAAATGCAAAAAAAGATACCGTGAAACTTAAAGAGCAAATCACTATGGGGCTTAGATTTTCCATAGTGATTTCAGTAGCATTCTTGGTCGGATACTGCGCACTCGGAAAGGAATTAACGAGTTTCCTATACAAAGACGTTAAATCAGGCGTTTATCTTGAAAAAGCAAGCGTGATTTTGATGCTTGCCCCAATAAATATGATTGCATCTTCATCAATGAATTCCATCGGTCTTGAAAAGCAAAATTTCCTAAGTTATTCGGTTGGTGGCGTCCTTATGCTTTTTGCATCATTTATACTTCCTAAATACCTTGGCATTGACGCTGTAATTGTTGCGGATTTACTATTCTTACTAACTTCTTCTTCAATAAATTTATATTTTCTTTCAAAACACGTTAATGGTGGTTTAGGTGTTATTAAAACAATGTTTTGGGTTACTATTTTTAGTATTCCGTGTATATTTATCGGAAACAATTTAGCATCGTTAACACAAAAACTGCCCACTTTAATTTCACTTGCATTTAGTGGTGTACTATGCGTTGCTTGTTACCTTGCTTTATGCGTGGTTTTCCGTTTGATTAATCCCAAAACGTTAATGAGAAAGAAAGTGTAACGATTAAATAGAATGACCTTGCAATTCCTAAGATATTGTGCTATACTATGGTAGCAGAGTAGATACACCGCGTTAAGTGCCACGAAATGGGATGTCGTTTGTGGACGAAAGAATATTCTGCGATGGTGTGTCGCGTCCGTTGCAAAACCATTGTGATGGCTGTCCTCTCTGCACGGAGGACTTTTTTTATGAATATCAAAGTTAAAGATTACTTTACCCCTAAGCGTATTGCATACCTTGGCATTATGACTGCTCTTGCAGTTATTACGAACATTTTTTCCGTTACTGTAAACAGTGGTGCAAACTCCATTTCGTTTAATTACGTAATATGCTCTCTTGCCGGAGTTTTCTTTGGACCTATCTCGGGGGGAATAGTTGGTTTGCTTGGCGATTTAATCGGTTGTTTGATTGCCCCTAAGGGACCTTTCAATCCATTCGTAATGCTATCAAGTGCATTAATCGGCGTCTTAAGTGGTCTTGCATTTATGATTCCTAAAGTAAACGCATACTTCAAAATTGTAATTGCTTATATATTTATTTTCGTGGTATGCACACTTGGACTAAACACCTTTGGCCTTTGGTTTTATTATGCAAAAGGAAAAAAGAGTTTTTGGGTATATCTAATTGGTCGCGCACCATTCCAAGCAATCAATATTGCAATTAACATCGTAATAACCTACGCGCTATACTTCCCGCTCAAAAAATTCGTTTTTGATAAACTAAATCTATCAACTAAAAGAGCAATAATTCAAACAAAAGAGGAAAATATAACGGAAGAAAAAAAGGATTAAAACTACGCAACCTATTCAATAATCTCGGCATAGTATGTAATGAGTAACGCTATAAGGAGGTTAATATGAGTTGCTTTAACAATAATTCAAACTTTGGGCGCTCACGTTGTGGGCGTCCTTTTTGCGAAGGATGCGACGATGAAAGATTAGTTTATTGCCGTGGACCAAGGGGTCCGCAAGGTCCTCAAGGTCCTCAAGGCATATCCGGTCCACAAGGTCCAAGAGGTCCACAAGGCCCCATCGGTGCAACGGGCCCACAAGGGGCAACAGGTTTAACGGGCGCTACCGGTCCTATAGGCCCAGCAGGTCCACAAGGTGAACAAGGACCTACCGGCGCAGTTGGTCCTCAAGGCCCTATCGGTCCACAAGGTCCCATTGGTCCACAAGGCCCTCAGGGACCACAAGGAGAGCAAGGTCCAGTAGGCGCAACGGGTGCTACTGGTGCCACCGGTGCAACGGGTGCAACAGGACCTCAAGGCCCACAAGGCGAAAGAGGTATTAACGACGGCATATACGCAAACGGTACGGCAGGCACCATAACTGCTGGTTCAGTTATTCCACTTTTACTTTCTTCAAGCACATCACCAACGGTAATGAGCGTTGTAGATAATGCGATTGTGGTACCTGATGGAACTTATATGGTGTCCTTTACTGCAAATTTAACGAGTGTAACTGAAGGCGACGTCAGTGTTGCTCCCGCAATTAACGGAACAGTGATTACTACTGAAAATTTAGTTGAAAGCGTCGGTGCAAACGGAGACGTCACCCTAACGAAAAGCATAATTTTAACGCTTACTGAAGCAAGTGAGATTTCATTAATTAACACGAGTGCCGGTGACGTAGGCGTTAATAATGCAGGGCTTACCATTCTTAAACTACAATAGATAAAACTAAGGCGCAGTGTAACGGGTAACCTTAATTTTAGCGTATTTAACGTTAAGGATAACACGCTAATTGCACTGCGCCTTTTATATTACGTTACCTATTCTAAAACCGTACATTTCTTCAAAAGCGATACTCGTTTGATGTAGTCTATTGAGTAGTGCTTGTGCGCTATCGTGGTCTTCCGCCCCTACTGCACCTATCAATTCTCCATAAGTTATCGTTATTTCATTCATTTGCACGTGTGGTAAAAATAGTTCTAAATTCTTTACCTTTTTATCCCACCATTTTCCCGTTTCTACGATTGATTCATAATCGTATACTTCGTCTTCTTCCACGATGAAACTATTTAGTCTTTCAGTAAATTCTTCAAAAGTTTTCTTAGTAAAAATTTGCTCGGCTATACCAAAACCTATTATCAAAAGCAAAATAACTATTGCAG
>JAZQVF010000119.1:0-21340 GCA_045631675.1 Candidatus Stercoripulliclostridium sp. | reverse complement strand
TGGAAGGCGAAGGTAAAGTTGCTGCAAGTTTAACTTCAAGTGGCGTGGTACCAAGTGCAACTACTTCTGAATTTACCGGCAATGGAAATTTATACACCGGCACCTATTATCTTTACGCACAAGCCACCAACGGCTACTATTTTAACGGCTGGACAAGCGCTCAAGGCACCGGTACCCACTCATATTCAAGCAGTCCTTCGGGTAGCAACTCGGACGTTTGGAAGCAATCACCAAGCATTGCAAATCCCCCAAAATATTCAACCTTTGAATGGAAGGCATCCTTTAAAACTGTTAAATCCGTCCTTACTGCCCATAAACCGGGAGATAACTCGAATAGATACATACCCGACTATGATGGCGATATGGGTTCATACCCCTACGACGGAGACAAAGTCCCCGTTAGCAGTAGTTTAAGCAATACTACCATAAAATACGTAGGTATTGACGGCACTACGTACGATGAAAGCACCACTGCTCCTACTTATGCAGGTAAGTATAGAGTAAGAGTTTGGATAACGAATGGTAATTATACGTTAGGTTATACTCAGTTTACTTTCTCCATAACCGCTATTGACCTTTACGTTAAACCTGTTATTGCCAACAAAAATTACGATGGCACTCCTAATGCAACTTGCACTGGTTGGACCTACGATAGCAAAACCGGTACCGGCACTTCAACTTATACCGTAGCAAGTGCAGATGCTTTACAATGGACAACGAATAGTGGCGTAACGTTTAGTTTCCCAAACAAAAACGTTGCTTGGGGCACTGATGGAAATGCAACTTATAGAAACGTTACCATGACTAATAGTGGCGGAAGTCTTAGTGCTTGCGCGACTATGACCACCACTAAGTCGGGCTTAAACGACGTCCAAAAAGCACAACTTCTTGCAAGTTACAATTTATATACGACGTTCAACACCTCAACTGGGGGCAACGACATCGTTCAAGCAATAATTTATCCCATTACTCTCAACATTTCCCTTGCAAGCAACGCGTACGACCATATGCTACTTGCAACTCCTTTCTACGTAGCCGACACCGCATACACGAGCGGTACCTATTACGGAAAGGTATACGATGGCACTACGAGTGCATACTTTACTGGCTTAACGTTTGAGGGTCTTGTCGCAGGCGACGTTATTAACTTTAAGTCTGCAAGCGCAAGTAGGTCTGAGGACTTTACAAGCACGGGCGCTGCTTTCACACTTGAAGGAAGAATAAACGCTAACTACCAAGGCTCCAACCCACAAAACGTAAGTTCAAGCATATCTACGCTTAAGACCATTGCAACGGAAACCGTTTCTCTCGGCGGTAACGATTATAAAAACTATACTTTGTCAATTGAGGGCGCTTCAAAGAGTGAGCCAAGTTTCGTAATTTCCGTTACTAACAAATTCCTAATTACCCAAGTGCCTTTGTCAATTGAAATTGACCCCGTTTCCAACCCATCAAAAACTTACGACGGCACCACTACTTTACAAACTTCTCAAGCAACTTATAAGTTTGTTGATAGCAGTAAAATAGTTTCCATAGGTGGCAACGCTGAAGCAGTTTCTATAAACTTTGCAAGCGGTGCTACGCTTGAACTTGACAACTCAAACGCTAACTGCTTTAAGAATGGCGACACCGAAGAATTCTTCGGTAGCAATAAGATCATTACCCTTAAGGGTTTTGCTTTGAGTGGCGCCGATAAAGCACACTACTATCTATTAAACACCGAGGCATCACTAACCGGCTCCTTCCGCGTATACACCTGCCCCATCACGGCAACCGTATCTGCTGAAAGCAAGGTTTACGACGGCACGACAAGTTTAGTTTCTACTCTAAATAGCACCACTAAACCCACAAATGGCACCAATTTTGAGATATCTAAGTCAAACGTTTCATTCAGTGGTAAAGATTGTGGGGATTATACCATTGCAGTAACCGTTTATTTTAACGATGACAACAATAACTATCATCTCGCTAGCGCAAGCAACTATGGTAGTAGCAGTATCACGCAAAACGTAAACGCAAGCATTACTCAAAAGAGTATCGTTGACGTAGTATCTTCATTAAACGCAACTGCTTATAACTATACTTCAAACGCTCAATACTCCACACCTACCTTAATTTATACCACTGAAAATGGATTTAAGGGCAGTGGCTCTGAAACACTTCAAGAAGGTAATAGTGCAGATTACACCTTCAACTACTATAAAGATAGTGCAGAAAGTGAACAAAATCTAATCAGTGCTGAAAACATCAAAAACGTTGGCACCTACGTAGTTAAGGTAACTGCCGTTAACTCTTCCAACTACAAGGGTAGCATAACCTTAACTTTCGCTATCAATAAGTCGGAAGTTGTAGTAACAAAACCAAATAGTGCAAATATTTCCATTATCTACGGCGATAGTTACTTTACGACAAGTGGCGGTAGAGAAACGTCAACCGAATTCCAAAACATAGTAGTTGCAAACGCTAATAATCCCGCTGACGTTATCAGTGGCGGTTGGTACTACGTTGAATCTAACACGCAAATACCAAACGTTGGCACTTATTATAAAACTATTACGTTTAGCATTGACGCAAACGTAGATTTGAACAATTACTCCATTACAGCAGGCAACGAAAAACTCGTTCCTAACCAAACTATCACACTAACGATAAGCAAAAAGGCTATTACCTTAGTTGCTAATAGTCAAGGTATAACCTACGGTGAAATTCCAAGCAAACACTTCACGAGTGATTATACTGCAATTTCACTTGAAACGGGATACTCTCTCGTTGGTAACGACGGTCTTGACCTATTCGGTGGCGTTGAAACCCCCGTTACTGCCCTTTCATATCCTACGAGCGTAAATGATATTAACGTCTCTAACGTGGATAGTTTCATAATGGCAACCACCTATCCTATTACTTTCAAAAAGAACGTAAAGGACGGCGCAAGCAACTATGAAATTACTTGGATAGACGGCATCTATACCGTAAGCAAGCGTAACGTAACCTTTACCGCTATCTCTCAAAGCAAGGTATACGGCGAAGTTGACCCCGACTTCTCAAGAAGTTTCACAACGACTAACACCGTAGTAACCGACGGCGACGTTACTACTACATTATACGTAGTTGGTATCTTGGAAAGAGCAAGTGGCGAAAACGTTGGTGCATATCTCTACACCGACGCAACTATCCGTCCAAGTTTTGAAGAAGGTCAAGACTTACTAAAAGATGCTGAAAGCAAGGCTAAATACTTTAACCTTATTAACTACAACTTCACTTCTTTCGGTCTTGAAACGAACACTTCCGGTGAACAAATTCGCTTTAACGTAACCAAAAAACTAATCTCCATTGAAATCGCAAACGATGATGGTAGCATTTTCGGTAACGACATTATAATCAATCAAGACAACTTCGTTGTAAACGGATTAATGGCAGGAGACGACTTTAAAGCAATCTTCTCAACGCTAACCATTGAACGCACTAACGCTAACGGCGCAATCGTTACTGCAACCGGCGCAGGCACGTACTACCTAAGCGTTTATGAAAAGATTAGTGACCTTGAAAAGAAACCTTTAAGCCTAAGAGCAGAAACTCCTAACGAAAACCTTGCAAGTAACTATAATATTTACTTCAACGACACAAAGGCTAAGTTCATCATCTCAAAACGTGACGTTACCGTAAAACCTGCAAGCAAAGAAAAGACCTACGGCGAAATTGACCCAGATTTAACTAATCCCTATGAAATCACCGGCTACGTTGGCGGTGAAACCCTTTACGGCTCTTTCCAAAGAGAATCAGGCGAAAACGTTGGCTCTTACGTCATTACCCAAGGCACTTTCGGTGTTGATGCACAAAACTATAACGTTATCTTTGATAACCCCGACAACTCAATTACCCTAACTATCCTAAAACTTGAAGTTACCCTCACCCCCGTTGAAGGCTATGAAACGGTAAACGGCGTAAAGGTAAGTTATAACCGTGTAACTTATGATGAAGATGCCATCGCTTTAAGAACGGCTATCGCTCACAAGGCACAAATGCTTTCAAGTTACTTCTCCGTTGACCACGATGAAATCACAAACAAAGCAAACGGCGTAACGTTAAAGGATAACGACGGCTTACGTTCACTCATCACTTCTCAAGGTGGTGGTCTTGAACTACCTAACTATACGTCAATAACTTCCGTTGGCGCTTACGAATTACAACTTAACGCACAACTAAGAAACGTAACCCCCGGCTCTGTTCTTGATAACTACACCTTCAAGTACAAGTCACTTGGCTTGGAAGTAACCATGAACGGCATTACCGAAACCGGTTCCTTCCTCGTTGAGCCTTACAAGGCAACCATCATTCCAATTAAGCCTCAAAATCTCGTTTACGGCTCTGACGTTGACGTTACTACCTTTACCTTCAAGGCAGTTGACCCCAACGGCACCCACGATATTAACGAAGCAGACATAACCGGTAGTCTCGGTCTTAATAGAAGAGGCTTTAACGACGGCTATCTACCCGTTGGCGATTACCCCATTACCTTAGGTAACTTGACGAGTGATAACTATCAAATCTCTCTTGATACCACCACCGTTTACCTAACCGTAGTTAAGAAAGACGTTCTCGTTACCCTATCACAATCGGTAATTGACGTTGAATACGGCGAAGAAGAACCTATTATCGCTCACGCAGATACCGCTAAGTCTCCTTATACGTTTACTTTAAGCGGTCTCGTTGATGAAAGCCATAAAGAAGACTTCTACTACGAAAAGAACGGTGGAACAGCTCTTTCAAGAGTAACTCCTAACGTTTCTTCCGTTGACCGTTATAACGTTACCATAGGCAATCTAAACGATGCTAACGGCAACTATAACTGCATACTTGACGGCGAATATACGCTAAACATCACTCAACGTCACCTATTGCTCGTTCCCGACGCAGGTTATACTTCCGTTTACGGCAGTGGCGAGTATATGCTCGGTAGCCAAATGCAACAACCCACCTTCAAACTTTACTATTACGGCGATGCTACTAAGCCCGCCCTTATCGGTAGTGATGAAATTGGTGGCATACCTCAACCTGTTTACGGTTACGACGGCAGTAGCCCAATTCCTCAAATTAGAGCAAACGTTGGTAAGTACGCATACTCTACTCCCGATAGTTATAACGGCACGGGTAGAGATAACTACTTCATCACTTTCTATAGCAACTTTGCAAACGACGTAGTAGAAAACTTTGACCTAACGAGCCTATTTGATGCAACTTCATATTCTGCTGAACAACAAGCAGTCGTTGATGCATTCGCAACCTACGGCGTAGATATCACCAAAGTTTACGTTGAAATTACCCCCCGCCCCGTTGAAGTAAGATTTACATCTTCTCTAACCTTCAACTTCGGCGAAGAAGTAACCACTGAAAACGTTTCAGTTTCATACGATAGTATGAACGGCGACGTATTAAACATCGTTTATACTCTACCCGTCGGCTTAACCGTTGAAGGTTACTCATACCCCGTATATCTTCCTGAAGATTACGAAATTCAAGTTAATGAAAGTGAATCAACGGCCCTCAACCCCAACTATATCGTAACCTTCCAAGAAAACGATTATAACTACTTTAGCGTAAACAAGGTGGAAATTACCCTTACCCCCGTTGACGGACAAGGTAAAGTTTACCTTGAAAGCAACCCCACTTCTTACCAATTCTCTACCGTAGGCGAATACGTAGAAAAGTTCTTACCACTTGAAGGCGACGTCACTCTCGTTCGCGCTGAGGGCGAAACTCCCGGAGATTACGCTTACGAATTCATCATCAATGAAGATAGCGAAATCTATACCGGCGTTGCTCTTTACGAATGCTATGACTTCGTAACTAAAGAGTCCTTCTCAACCTACCACATTTCCAAGGCTCAAGCCGAAATTAAGATTGGCGATGAAATCATCAACCTTGAAAGTGGAAAGACCGTTGAACTTGAGTATATCTATCTCAATAGCGTTCATACTCTCACTCCAGAACTTCTCGTTGGTGGTAAAGACTTTGACGGCAACGACGTTGCTACGCTTAGAATAGACTATCTTGGCATCAACCAAGGTATCGTTGACAACGGCACTATTAACGTAAAGGCTGTTGGTACCTATAACTTCTATATCGGTATTAACGCACTTAACCTTTCAATGTTCCAAGGTTGCTTCAACACAACCTTTGCAAACCTAACGATTAAAGTTCTTCCCTACGACTTAGGTGCTTTGAATCCCGCTGACTTCGGTCTAACCCTATCTAAGACCTACGGCGACCTTGACCCTGAATTCAACTTTGAAGTAACTTCTACCCTCGGCGATAAACTAATGGGTAAACTCGTAAGAGAAGAAGGCGAAAACGTTGGTAGTTACCTAATGACTGCAGGCGACGTTACCTATGAAGACGGCAGTGCATCTAACGACTACACCTTCAGCGTATTAGATTGCTACTTTGAAATCACTAAGAGAGCATTCACACTTGCTCCAAGTGCAAATCTACAAAACGCAACCAAGGTTTACGGAAGCGCAGATTATCCCATCTTTGAACAAATCGTTGCTCCCGTAACGAATGAAGAACTCGTTGCAACCTTTACTCGTGAAATGGGTGAAAACGTCGGCACTTACGACCTAAGCGCAGTAGAAATTAACTCCACCAACTACGAAGTAACCCTTGACTTAGACGCATCTAAAGATATTTACGTAATCACTAAGAAGTCTGCAAAAGTGGTTGCAAACGGCATAACCAAGACCTTCAATGCAGAAAAAGTACTCAACTCCGAATTAACCTATACGGTTGAAGGCGTTCTTGAGGGCGATACCTTGCAAGGTAGCCTATCTATTGAAGGTGGCGAACCCGTCGTTGTTGGTACCTATAAGATAGTTGAAGAAGGCTTCACTTTCAGTGGCGAAGGCACTGACCTTAACCCCAACTACGAAGTAACTTTCCTAAGCAACTACGTAGTAATCAACCAAGCAAACGTAATAGTTCTCCCCGACTCCGTAACCTATGAATACGGCGATGCTATCGCTCCATTCAGTTACACCCTTAGCGGTACCGTTTACGACGGATATCCCGTTGTAGTTGTATTCAACGAATTAACGGATACCGGCAGAGGCGTACATAACATTACCGTAAACAAAGCGGAAATAACGGCTCTCAACCCCAACTATAACGTAACTATCGCAAACGCAACCGTAACCATTACCGTTCGCAGAATTACCATTACTTCTTCTCATAGCGTTGAACAAGTTTACGGCAATGAGTTAACCGCTATCCCATACGAAATTACCGAAGGTAGCCTACTTGACGGCGACGTATTAGAAGGCGCTCTTGCTCCTGACGCACTCGTTCCCGGCACTCACGATGTCAACGCAGGCACCCTTCAAAACCCCAACTATGAAATCACTTACGAACTAAGTGGTGCATCTTACGTAATCACTAAGAGAACGATTGACGTAATCGCAGTTGCAACTTCTTCAGTTTACGGCGATGAATTAAGCGCACTTACCTATGAAGCAGTTGGCCTTGTAAACGACGACGTATTAGAAGGCGCTCTTGAATGTAACGTACTAAATAGCGTTGGCGATTACGAAATTGGAATGGGTACTCTTGCTCACCCATATTACGTCTTAAATTACACTTCTGCTCTCTACTCAGTAACCCCAAGAGCAATTACCCTAACCATTAGAGACGTGGAAAGTGAGTACGGACAAGAACTTGGCGAACTTAGTTACTATCTCTCTAAGGGTATGATCTTAGAAGGAGATGAACTCAACGTCGTTCTCACTAAGGAAGAAGGCGATGCAATGGGCGTTTATGAAATTACCGGTTCTTACAACAACGCTAACTACCTTGTAACCTTCGTAAACGGTACTTATACCATCCATAAGTTCAAGGCAGTAATAACCGTTGAAACTAAGTTCATTTCATTCATAGAAGACGGCAAGGCAAGAAGTATCGTTGCATCTTGCGACTCAGGCGCAGAAATCACCTACGTCGTTAAGGGCGAAGTGGTATCTAACAACTTCCGCGATGCAGGCAAGTACGTCGTTGAACTCTCAGCAGAAGAAACCGACAACTACTACGCTCCTGAAAAGGTTACCGTATACGTAACCATCAACCGTCCCGTGCTTTCAGTTGAGGCTAACGGTATTGACGTAACCCTCACCACCGAAAACGGCTTTGACCCCAACCTAACCATTGAAATGGAAAAACTTCCAGTAGATTATATGGATATGCTTGCAGAACTTACCTCAAAACAAAAGATAGTTCGTGCATTTACCCTAACTTCCATCAATGAAGATGGTGCCTTGGAAGAAGTTTCAGGCAAGGCAACCATTAGAGTTAAAGTTCCTACCGCACTTGCAGAACAAAGTGAAATTCAAATAATGCTTCGCGAAAATGGTAACTATAACATTATCAACGTTGAAAACGTGGACGGCTACGTAACCTTAGAGGTTGAAGCACTTTCAAGTTTTGCATTCATAATGGAAGAAACCACCAACTACTTGGTTCTCGCCCTCATCGGTGTCGGCGCACTTATAATGCTCGCTTCTTTGATGGTATTCCTATTCAGAAAGAGAGTATAACCCCTACTAATCTATTAAAAGGGGGGACAATCGCTCCCCCCTTTTTCTTTTATCCTTATATATTTTAGGAGAATAATATGAAACTACTTAAAGCAGAAATGTGGGATAAGATGCAATATCTTTTCCGTGCTTACTACAATCGCACTATGCACGCATCATACTTCTATGACGGCACGATTAACCTTGATGCACTAAAGAAAGCGTACGTTGCAGTAATTAACGAGATACCCGTACTTCATAGCACCTATCACAACAACTTCATTAAACCCTATTGGGTAATAAATGAAAAATTTTCCACCGACGACTTCTTCTCTTTCGTAGAAACCGACGAGCCTATAAAAGAACTTGACGACTTTATGGGCTATACCGTACCTGCAAACGGAAAGGTACAACTCCGTGCAAGAGTTATTCGCTCTAACGGAAAGGATATTTTAGGCGTTGTCGTAAACCATATGTGCTTTGACGGCTCAGATATGAGATACCTTAACGTTAAAGTGGTAGAAACTTACAACAAGTACGTTAAAGAAGGCGTTCTTGCTCCCGAAATCAAAAAGGGAACGCGCTCTGCAGACCAAGTTTACTATAAACTTTCCCCCGAAGATCAAAAAATTGCAAAAGGTCTTTATAAGAACGTATCTACCGTAGAAAACAAGGTTATATTCCCCTTCGCCGATGACGACGGCACTGAAAAATGCCGTTTAGTGCGCGAAAAACTCTACCGCGAAGATTTCCTCAAAATGAAAGCAAAAGGCAAAGAAATGGGCGCTACAATCAACGACGTACTCGTTGCCGCTTACTTCCGTGCGCTATACAAGAAAATTGACACCAACGGTCAAAGCATAACCGTTCCTTGTATGTACGATTTGCGTAAATACACGGGTGGCGCATCACTTGGTCTTACGAATATGATTGGCTTTATGCCTGCAACGCTATCTCCCGACGTGGGCGACACTATGGAAGACACGGTAAAAAAGGTTATGGTCGCACTAAAAGATGCTAAAGAAGATCGCTTTACCGGTCTTTATTCCCTACCCTTACTAAAACTTGCTTATGCCATCTTCCCACACTTCATTTCCGAAATAGCCATTCGTATAGGCTACACTAACCCCTATATCGGTATGTCTAACATAGGCATAATTAATCCTAACGAGTTTGCTTTTGACGGTCTTTCTCTCGTTGATGCTTTCTACTCCGGTGCAGTTAAGTATAAACCCTATATGCAACTTGCACTTACCACCTTCCAAAACGAAATTACTTTCTCAGTTGGTATTCGTGGTAACGACAAAGACGCTGAAATATTTAAAGACTTTATCGTAGACGTAATAAGCGAAATTAAAGAGTTTAATAAATAGGATATGAAAAAAATTGTTGCTTGCTTGATTGTTTTAATTACCCTTTTTAGCGTTAGCGCTTGTAGAAAAAAAGAGTACAGCGAAACCATTGATATTGAAAATGGTAGCGTTAAAATGATTGCTCATCGCGGTCTTTCCGGTTTAGAAATGGAAAACACTAACGATGCTTTTATTCTTGCAGGCAAGCATTCTTACTACGGCGTTGAGTCCGACGTAAGAAGGACTGCCGACGGCAAGTTCATTATGTGCCACGATGAAACTTTAACGAGAATTGCAAATAAAGAAATTAAAGTTGAAGAATATACGCAAGAAGAACTCCTTAAAATAGCGCTAAACTCAACTCATCCTGAAATGAGTTACGCTCCTACTCTTGCCACCCTTGAAAGTTATATTACCATTTGCAAGGAATACGACAAGCAAGCAATTTTGGAGTTGAAATCCAACTTTACCGAGCAAGAAGTAGCAAAAATTGTGGAAATAATTAGTGGCTTAGGCTATCTTGACAAAGTAACCTTTATATCCTTTAATTACGATAACCTACTATTCGTAAGAAAGGTATCCCCCACTCAAAAGGCTATGTACTTGTTCTCTGAACTTAGTAATGAAACTACGAATAAGTTAATTGAAGATAACTTTGACGTAGCAATATACCATAAAGCGTTAACTAAAAAGGCAGTAGAACAATTCCACTCGGCAGGTCTTGAAGTTAATTGTTGGACCGTTGATAACGAAAAGATAGCAAGTAAACTTATAGGTTGGGGTGTTGATTACATTACAAGCAATATTTTAGAATAAAAAGAAGGTGCAGTTTCTGCACCTTTCTTAATTTTTTAAAAGTTTAGTTACGATAAAAACTGTTTCCACCTATAAACTCTCTCAATATACTCGTTGGTGGTATTTCATCGTCTACGTCAGCCTCTCTTACGTAGTTCAATATTTTTACCATTGCCCTTACTTCGCTATAACACTCTTCACTTGGCTCTATAGACTTCAAAAGTGGGTATATATGCTTTTTGATAATTGCAAGTTCGTATAAGGTAGAGGTGTTTAGAATTACGTCTGCGTTTTCTTGGAATGGGTATATCCATCTTTCTTCGCCACGTCTTACCGACGCCCACATTGAAAGAGTCTTTTGTACACTTGCTCCACGCGTTTCATAGTCGCGCATAGTGCGTCTTAAAAGCCTTAAATAACTTGAAGGTATTCTATTGTGATCATCAAGGTTTAATGCAAGCATAGGGCTTACGTAAAGCCTAAACACAAGGTGTGGCTCTAAGTCTTCGGGTAGTATGGAGGGGTTTAGTCCGTGTATGCCCTCAACTATTATAACCGTCTTGTCCGTTAGCCTCATTTTATGACCTACCCACTCTCTTTTGCCCTTTTTGAAATTGAAGGTCGGTATCTCTATTTCTTCCCCATTAAAAAGTGCTTTTAGGTGTTTGCCAAAAAGTTCCGTATCTATGGTGTTGATATGTTCTAAGTCAATGGTGCCGTCGGGACCGGGCGCAATTTTATCCCTATCTATATAGTAGTCGTCAAGGCTCATTAGTATAGGCTTTTTGCCGTGCACCCTAAGTTGTGTTGCAAGCCTATTGGCAGAAGTGGTCTTTCCAGATGAACTTGGCCCTGCAAGCATAACGGCTTTTGAGCCACGCGCACAAATAAGGTCGGCAATTTCTGAAAATTTCTTTTCATGAAGTGCCTCGTTTACCCTAATGAGTTCCCTAATCTTTCCACTAACTACAAGTTCGTTCAAATCGGAAACCGTTTCGCAATCCATTAGTTCTCCCCAATCTTTGCCTTCTTGATATACGCTAAAGAAATTGGGCATCTCTTTGTAAGGCGCAACCATATCAGGATTGTTGATATCGGGCAAAATGAAGATGAAACCATCTCTTGTGGGAATTATGTCATAGGTGTGAAGATAGCCCGTCGTAGGCGCCATTTCTCCGTAGAAATAGTCTGCAAAATTGCCTTCTTTGTAGAAATTAAAAGTCTTTTTATTTCTATATTCCAAAAGCCTTGCCTTGTCTTCGTGACCATCATTTCTATAATACTCAATCGCCACTTCAGTTGGTACGGTAGTGCGATGAAGTACGATGTTCTCTTTAATTATTTTCTTGATTTCTCCATCAAGTTTAATTACGTTAAAGTCTTCTGCGTTTTGCACTTTGAAGTATACCCCACTACCAAGAGTGCAACTCATTTTTGCCCTTACGTTGGGCCATAAACGTTCAAGTGCAAGAAAAATTACGAATTGTGCAGTACGCATATAGGCTTCCCTTGCTTCTTGGTCATCGTAACGAAGCAATCTAACTACGCCGTTTGAAAACTGCATAGCCTTTCTTATTGAACTTCTTTCAACTATATCCTTTTCACGAAGTGGTACGTAATTTAAGGTAAACACTCTACCTGCAATCTTTGCACAGATGGGGTCCGAAGAAAGTTTACCCTTAACGAGCCCCATTGCTTTTGCTGCATCAAAGAGAGATTCCCCTACTTTTACCACGTATTCCACGTTATCAATAATGAGTTTCATACTATATCCTTTGCGCCCTTTAAAAATTATAACCATATCTTAAAGATAATACGTTATAAACGGCGCTAATATAACCTTATATTTAACTTAAACAAAAAGACTACCGGCCTTAATTGCAGGTAGTCAACCATTATACGGTGGTTGGTAGAAACGCTTGCCCTATTGCAAGCCTATACCATAGTTAAGTTATATCTTTATTATTATAACATAAAAAAGGCCCCTTTTCAAGAGCCTTTTTTCTATCTTTGGGGTATATGGTTGCAAACACTTCTTTTGCCTATTCTTCAAAACCGCCTTCGTGTAAGGTGAGAGTGGACGTTTCAACGGGAAGGAAGAAGCATAGGCCGTGTGCAGGGGTGCCGACTCCTGCCTTTTCTTTTATTTCTGACATTATCTTTATGGCAACCTCTTTCTTTACAACGCTAAGTACAATTTCCTTTTCAGTATCAATAGTAATGCCTAAAATGGTCTTAGGCTTTGCAACAGAGCCTCTTGCGTTAATTATGGTTGCACCCGTTGCTCCTACGGAGCGAGCAATTTCAACAACTTCTTGTGCAAATCCTGCGTTTACTATAATATATAATGCTTTTAATTCTGTCATATCTCTTTCCTCTCTTTAGAATGCTAATCCTTCAACGGGTATTCCAAACGCTATTCCCGTGTTAGGCTTTTTGAAATCGTATTCGTTATAAAGAACTTTTAAAAGTTCATTTGCCCTATCTTTTCTCATAAGGCAAGTAATTAGCACTTTGTGCTGGCTTACCTCAAAACCAAAGGCCTGTGCAAAGGCGCTATTGCCAACGGAGCCGTGCGCATAGACTACTTCTATGCTATGGGCGCCGTAATCACTTAGAAGAGTTAGGAATTTGTCCTTTTTCTTCTTGTCTGCAATTAGATTAAAAAATTGTAGACTATTTTCATTATTACTCATCTAAGTTACCTCCTTCTAAATTTATATCAGTGCTTTCTTCGCTGACTTCACCAGCGACTTCTTCATCATTACGGCAGTCTTCCACCATTTCTTCCACTACTTCTTGCGCTATTTCTTCCAACAAACTTTCACTTTCTTCCACTATCTCTTCAACGATTTCTTCCCTTTCTTCATAGTCGTTTTCATCTAAATTAACTCTATTGCTTGCAAGATTATAGTCCGTAACAAACTCTTGGAGTCCTTCGTAAGTTTCCGTTTCCACTTCCTTTTCCGCCTTCTTCAAGCGTACGTTATAGATTATTCCTAATGCTTGCACTGCAATAAGTGGTGTAACGGATATGAAAGAAATAATGCCAAAGCCGTTGGTTAGTATGCTCATATCCCCACCGTTTTCCATTGCTACTGCTTGGGCGATGCTAAGTGTTAATGGGGTAAGGAATGCAGAAGTCAAAGCGCCACCCGTTACACCGCCTGAGTCAAAGGCTAAGCCTACGAATAGTTTGGGGGTAAAAAGCATCATTATAAGTGAAATTGCATACAAAGGAGCAAGGAACCAAAGTATATTGATTTCCGTCAATATCTTCAATATAGAAAGTAGCGATGCAACACCTATACCAAGAGCAAGAGTAAACCTTATGGTACTCTTTTTGATGTGACCGTTGGTTAATTGTTCTATTTGTACGCCAAGTACGGTTACTGCAGGCTCGGAAATGGTAATTGCTGCGCCAAGCACGAAACCTACTCCTAAAAGTAGCCATTTCAACCACTTGGGCGCACTCTCTTTAAAGAATATTTGTCCTATATATTGCCCGATAAAGCCAAAGCCGTAATCTATACCCGAAAGGAAGATAAGTAGCCCTAAATAGACGGGAATTACGCCTATCATTAGTTTTCCAAAAGTCTTTTTGGGGAGTTTAAGAAGGAATAGTAGAAAGGGTGTAGAAATTAAAATTATGGGTAATACTGCTAATGCAACGTCAAGAAGATTTGCAAGAAGTATATCCCCTATTCCCCTTGAGATAGACATATCGTAAATGAGTTCGGGGGGAAGTACACCGTGTACTGCCTTTATTATTATTCCGTAAAGAAGTACTACGACTATAGGCCCTGCTGAGGCTATGCCGATGATACCTAAGGAGTCGTCGTTGGTTTTACTTTTTGATGCAGTCGCTGAAATACCAAGCCCAAGCGCTAAGATAAAGGGTACGGATACGTCTCCCGTAGTTGCACCACTTCCATCAAACGCAAGCGCTATAAACTCTGGGGGCGCAAAGATTACGAGAATAAAAGTTACTATATATAAAACTGCAAAAACGAGTTTTACGTTTATGTTTTTAATAATTCTAAGTAGTGCAAGTGCAACGCCTATACCTATTCCCGCACCCGTTATCCATATAAACAAGGTGCTATTGACCAAGGGCATAATGCCCGTAATTTGCTTTGCAAGAACGGAAAGTGCAGGCTCTGCAACGGTTGCAAGAAGTCCAAAAACAAAACCAAAAGTTAAAACGAACGCAAGTTTATTGTACTTTGAAAAGGAGCCACCTACCATTCTTCCTATGGGCAGGATACAAGACTCTAAACCGGACAAAAACAAAGACTGACCTACGACAACGCTAAGATACCCAACGACTACCTTAAGATAGTCCATTGGGTTTTTTAGGGGTGCCACACATAGGCATATAATAATTATGACGGCAAGGGGAATGGACCCAACAAAGGTTTCCTTAACCGTTTCAAAAAACTTGATTTTCTTCATTTCGTCCTTGTGAAAATCGCTACTTATATTAAAAATATTATATGTTAGTAAACACTAAAAGTCAATAAAAAGAGAGAACACAAGTTCTCTCTTTAAATAACTTTATCACCGTTTAACTACTAATAATCCCTTCTATTTTTCCCAAGGATATATTTTGTAGTTAGGCTTTTTGTTCTTCTTGTTCCACTTTGCATACAAGGTTACGTCCTTTCTGCCCATCTTGGTTATGTTTGCCTTTTGAGTGCATTCTTCATCAAGATACCATCCACCAAACTTAACCGTGTCAAGGAATGCTTGTTGAACCTTAATGTTGCCACAGGGGTGCTTTACGCTCTTTGAGTAGAATTGCTTGCCGTCATCCCTTAGGTCGGATACCTTTGCTTTCTTAGTGCATTCGGGGTCTATGTAGCAACCTTCAAAGTACATACCACCTATTTCAGGAGTGGGGAGTGATACCTTTTGTCCGTATTTAGCAGTCATATTGCCAAGTTCGTTTTTGAGTTCAACGCCGTTGACAACGAACTTGATGTTGCGCTTCTTAGTGCGAATTACTATAATTACGATTACTGCAATCACTGCTAAGAGTGCTACTAAACCGATTAAAATATAAGGAAGTGCGTCAATAAGTTTTTCCGTAAACGAAGTTTCTACGATGAAGAGATAGGTACCGAGAGCGTCCGTTTCAATTACTACGTTTCCATCAACTACGGTATACTCAACCTCAACGGTTTCGTTGCCTAAAAGCGCTACTATACGGAAGTCGTACTCTTGGATTTCTTCGGGTATTTGTAGGGAGAGTACCATAGCACCTTCGGGTGTTACTTCCACTTCACCACTCATTAGAGTTACTTCGTATGCAAGGGCTATACGCTCGGTTGAAGAGTAAGCAACTTCATATTCGCTTGATTCGTTTACCCCATAGAGTTTGCTTCTCGTTTTAAGTGCGGTACCGGGGGCAAAACCACCGTCTATTTCAACTTTAGCGCCCTCTTCTGACTTGATTTCAACTGCCTTAAGGGTTAGAGTTGCGCTAAGTACCAACGTTTCGTAGTTGTTGCCGGCACTAATGGTAGCAGTTACGTTATAAACACCAATTTCTTCAACTGCACTCGTAAACGTTTTGCCGTCAAGTACGTACTTGTAACTTACGCTTAGTGCATCACCGAATTGTGTTTCCGTCTTGTTGATTGAAAGTGCTACGGGCTTGCCTTCGTAAATGGTGCTTAGACTTAAGATATTAACACCTTCAATTTTCGCCTTGTTGATTACGTACTTGCATTCGCTCTTTGAAACGGTATAATTATCGTTGTCAACCGATACTGCCTTTGCCGTATAGGAGCCTGCATTTACGTTCATCGTACCGGTGGTTACAAGGTTTACAACGTCACCCGTGATAATTCCACTTAGCGTTGCAGTTACGCCGTGTGCGTCTCCGTTATAGTCAACTTCCCTCTCTCCCGTCCACGCAACTTCAAGCATCTTTGGAGCGATACTCCAAGCCTTAGAAAGGACGTTCATTTGATAGTTTTCATTTTCTTCAAGTGCAACCTTAAGAGTGTTCTTTCCTGCGTTTATTGCGCTATTGCCACTTATAACGAAGTTTACTTCATCGCCTGCAATCACGTTTCCATCACCGCAAACGGGACTCAACGTAATCTCTTTCTTAGAATAGGTATAAGAAATGGTATCGTTTGCACCGTAGGTGTTAACGCCATCGGTATAACCTACTACGGAGATAGTTCTCTTTTCAATAACCACTTCTGCACTTAGCGTTAGGGTTTCGTAGTTATCCCCTGCCGTTACTACTGCAGTAGTTAGGTAAGTGCCTGCGTTCAACGCACTTCCTTCGGTAAGTGAAATAGATACGCTATCGCCAAATTGTGTTTCACTTCCACTTAGTGTTGCACTCTTTACCGTGCCATCGTAAACGTAGGTTGCTCCCATTAAAGTAATTCCTTCAATAGTTGCTTTGTTGATTACGATTTCAGCGCTTAAGGTTAGGTTTTCGTAGTTGTTCCCTGCGCTTACTACTGCGCTATACTCGTATGCGCCTGCATTGATTGCGCTCTCGCCCGTTACGGTTACTTCTACTTCATCTCCGTATTGCGTGCTTTCCTTACTGAGTGATACCTTCTTTTCTTCTCCATCGTAAGTATAAGTGCCACCAACGAGTGAAATACCTTCAATCGTTGCCTTTTCAATAGTTAGCGTTGCAGTTAGAGTTAAGGTTTCATAGTTTTGGGAAGTTATAGTTGCGCTTAGGTCGTAGGTGCCTACGTTCGTTCCACTTACACTTCCGTTTTCTACGCTTACTTCATCTCCGTATTGAGTGGTCGTGCCTACTACTGCAATGGTCTTTTCTTCCTTGTCATAGGTGTAGGTTGCATCGCTTACGCTTACGTTTTCAATAATTGCCTTTTCTATGGTTAAAGTTGCCGTTAGCGTTAGTGCATTGTAGTTTGCACTTTCTTCTATGCTTGCTACTACTGAGTAAGTGCCTGCATTTGTTGCGCTATTGCCTTCTACTCCGTTGATAACGTAAGATAGTGCGCCGTACGCATCACTATATCCCACTACTTGAATTGAGTATGCACTCTTAGAATAGGTATAAGTTGCATCTTCAAGGCTTACGCCACTTATATCTGCTTTGTTAATTACGATTTCAGCGCTTAAGGTTAGGCTTTCGTAGTTATCTCCTGCGCTTACTACTGCGCTATACTCGTAACTACCTGCATTGATTGCGCTTTCTCCCGTTACGGTTACTTCTACTTCATCTCCGTATTGCGTGCTTTCCTTACTGAGTGATACTTTCTTTTCTTCTCCATCGTAAGTATAAGTGCCACCAACGAGTGAAATACCTTCAATAGTTGCCTTTTCAATGGTTAGCGTTGCAGTTAGAGTTAGTGCATTGTAGTTTGCACTTTCTTCTATGCTTGCTACTACTGAGTAGATGCCTACGTTGGTTGCGCTATTGCCTTCCACTCCGTTGATAGTGTAAGATAGTGTGCCGTACGTATCACTATATCCCACTACTTGAGTTGAGTATGCACTCTTAGAATAGGTATAAGTTGCATTTTCTAAGGTCGCATCACTTATATCTGCCTTTTCAATGGTTAGCGTTGCAGATATGGTGCCTGCATTAAAGTTTGCGCTTTCGGCAATGGTTGCTACGACGGTATAAATACCTGCGTTAATAGCACTGTTTCCTTCTTCTCCGTTAATGGTATAAGTGATTTCGCCAGATAGGTTAGAAGTGCCTTCAATGAAGATAGCGTGAGCAGTCTTATCGTAGGTAACCGTCTTATTGCTAAACTTAAGGCCACTTACGTTTGCTTTTGCGATATTTAAGTTTGCAGTTAGCGTTAAGTCAAAGTAGTTATCTCCGCCTTTGATGGTTGCAACGATGGGATATTCGCCTGCGTTAGTTGCTTTGTTGAAACTTTCGCCACCTGAATAACTTACGCTAATAGGCTCGTTGAATTGAGTTTGGAATTTAGATATAGTAATTACCTTTTCAGTGCCGTCGTAGGTATAATCTGCACCTACAAAGGTAATACCCGTGATTTCCGACTTAGCAATAACCACGCTTGCAGTAAGAGTAAGAGCCTCGTAGTTGTTTCCTGAAGTTACCACTGCAGTATAAACGTGAGTGCCTGCAGAGATACCGTCGCTCTCAACTGAAAGGTCCACTTCAACTTCATCGCCAAATTGGGTTGCAGTACCGTTTAAGGTTGCTTTTTGCTTAGTTGCATTGTAGGTATAATTACCACCAACGAGTGTAATACCTTCAATAGTTGCCTTTTTAATGCTCCATTCCTTAGAAAGATTGGTTGTGGGGAGTAGATAGTTAGCGGTGGAAACACCTTTAATTTCTGAAATATAACTACCTGCATCGGTTGCCTTATCTCCACTCATTTGAAGGGTTACGTCATCCCCTTCAATTGCGTTTGATATAGTTGCCGTTACACTCTTTTCAGTAGCATCATAGGTGTATTCAACGGTATCAGTCCACGTGAAAGAAAGGGGTAAAGGCTTGATTTCCCAAGAAATACGAGTGGTAGCATCTTCATCTAAAATATAGTTGTTGCTATCAATAGACATCGTTGTATCGTAGGTGCCTGCATTGCTTTGTACGTTGTTGGTGTAAATGATTTGAGGAGCAACGTCCTTTGCACCGGTATCTTCTCTCGTTACAAGCCACGCGCTATTGTAGGAAGAAGTTAAGGTGTAAGCATCCATTCTATAATTTAGTGCGCCCACGTATTGAACGTCATCGTCGTAATACCAAACACCTGATGCAATAAGGCGTTTGGGGGTAATGTTGAACGACTTTTCTTCCACTACGATGGTGTAGTTTTCGTTTAGAGTAGTATATTCAGCATCGCTATATACAACTTCACTATAGTTTATTGTATAACTACCTGCATCAATAGGTTCGCCGTAAACGTTTGCCGTGGTATCACGGTTAAAGTTAAAGGTTGTACCACCTACTTTCTTTTCTATGGTATTTTCACCGTTACTGATTTCAATGATGAAATAAAGTTCTTGTCCTGCTACGACGTTGGAAACGGTGGAACTTGGATATTGATAGTTACCGTTATATCCTACGGAAGTTGAGCCACTCCAAGATACGGTAATTACGCGTTTTTGAATTTCCCAACTTTGCGTTATGCCACCTTCTGGAAGTGCATAGTTGGGGTTATCTACTGAAGATATGGTTGCAGTATAACTACCTGCATCGGTTTTAGAAAGATTGCTATCGGTAAAGATAACTGCATCAGTGCCTACCTTGTTATCAAAGGTATAACCAACTGCCTTAACGTTTCCATCGTAAGTGAATGGGCTTACGTAATCCCAAGTTACTTCAACAAGGCGAGGAGCAATTACGTACTCAAAAGAGCCTTCTTCCAACGTGTAGTTGGTTTCGCTGTCTAATAATGCTACGGTTGCAGTATAACTGCCTGCATCCACGTTGCTTTCGTTGTTGTATACAAGTGAGATTTCAGTTACTGCATTGTCAATTACTGCGCTTGCAGTATAAGATTTTCCATCGTAAACAAAGGTAGTTACAACGTCGCCTATTCCGTTTGTTACCACCCACTTAGATACGCTAAGGGGACGAGCGGTAATGG
This sequence comes from Candidatus Stercoripulliclostridium sp., assembly GCA_045631675.1. Lineage (GTDB taxonomy): Bacteria > Bacillota > Clostridia > Christensenellales > DTU072 > Stercoripulliclostridium_A. Next base: position 1,048 of record JAZQVF010000119.1, on the reverse strand, counting down.
ACCAGTCTTTAGTAAGTCCTTCTTCAGGAAGTAGATAGTTAGCATTAGAAATTGCACTAATGGTTGCAGTATAATTGCCAACGTTTATTTGAGTGAAATCGCCACTCATTTGAAGAGATACTTCACCTTCTTTGCAAACGTTAGCAATAGTTGGAGTAACGTCTACTTCGTTACTATCGTAAACGTAGGTAAGTGAAGGCCACTCTATTTCTGCAAGTAACTTTTCAATGGTAAGTGTTGCAGAAAGTGTAAGGTCGTTATAGTTATCCCCTGCCTTTACGATTGCATTTAAGGCATAAACACCTGCATCGGTTGCAGAAATACTTCCATTTTCAACGGTTACTTCTTCATCAAATTGTGTTTTATCGCCAATAACGGAAAGCGTTTTTTGTTCGCTATCATAGGTATAGGTAGCATCACTTACACTAAAGCCTTCAATATCTGCCTTTAAAATGGTAATGGTAGCCGTGTCGGCGTAACTTGTTGAAAGGGTAATAATTTCGCCACTTAGTGCTTGAATATCAACTGAAATGGTAGCAGTCGCAGTATATACGCCACTTTCTAAAACGTTGCTAACCACCTTGTCAATATCATAAAGGTTTTCGCCAAGAGTATATGCAAAACTTTCTCCAACAACGCGTGATGAGCCTACAAGTGGATTATCCGCAATGGTAGTTAGGTCTTTGAGCGCTATTGATTGATTATAAACCACTTCTTTATCATCAAAGACGACTTCTCTTGACAATAAGGAATAATTATACCCTATTCTCGTACTGCCCGTTAAAGTAAGAACGTCTCCTTCGTTCACTCCACTCGGCGACAAGCCGTCGTAGTTAAAGCCTATGTACTTATCCCCCGTGTTGCGATTAGGTATAGTTACGCTTGTGCCGTGCTCTTTAATTTCCGTGCTTAGCACTTCGCTAACGTTATTCGTACCATCGGTGTAGTCTTCTGCCGTTACGTAAGCGTAATTCTTCTTTTCCCAATTTGCATAGTAGGTAGTTTCCGTTTGACCTTCAAGAACTTTTAGTGAATCACTAATGATTTC
>JAZQVF010000118.1:0-16428 GCA_045631675.1 Candidatus Stercoripulliclostridium sp. | reverse complement strand
AAATCAAGTTCATTTTTACCACTCAAGATTTCCACTATCTTGGTAATTTCACTTGCAAGTCTGCCGGGAAGGATGAAAGTACCCATTGCTTCAATAAGACCAATACCTTCCTTCTTTATGTTGTGCATATCTTCGGTGGGGTGATAAATACCGTATGGATGTGTTTCATCGGTGCGATTATTGCGTAAAATTAGGTAAAGGTTGTAGGTATCCCCTTCCATAGTAGCAATAGGGGTGATGGTGTTGTGTGGAGCAGTTGTTTCAGCAAGAACACCAACACTTTCATCGGTATATTTACGCCATAAAGCGAGAATATCGTCTGCTACCTTTTCAATTTCCTTTCTGTTTTCACCACTTAGTTTAACGACGCTATTGTACCAATCAAGAATACCTACGTTTACACTCTTATATTTGGGGTGTTTGAAAGCCTTTCTAACGGGACGGTTAAACATAGGTAGAACCTTTTTACCACCTTGGTAATGCTCGTGAGCAAGGATAGAGCCACCTACTATTGGTAGGTCTGCGTTAGAACCAAGGAAGTAATGTGGGAACAACTCGGTAAAGTCCATTAATCTTCTAAAAGTTAAAGGGGTAATGGACATTGGTTGGTGGGTTGCGCTAATTGCTATGCAATGGTTGTCAAAATAAACGTATGGGCTAAATTGCATAAACCATAGTTCATCTTGAAGATACATTGGTATGATGCGAATAGTTTCGCGAGCAGGGTGACGATAAGTACCTTCAAAGCCAAGGTTTTCAAGGCAAAGCATGCATTTAGGATAGTTAGTTTGTGGTAAACTTCTTTCAAGCGCAACTTGCTCGTTTGATTTTTCAGGTTTTGAAAGGTTAATAGTAATAGTAAGGTCGCCGTTTGGGCATTCTGCCGTCCACTTGATGTTCTTTTTAATATCAGGCATACGGATATAGTTGTTTGCAACGGAAATATCATTAAGATATTTAGTTGCGCATTCAATACCTTTGTTTGCAGCAAGAGCGTCAAATTGTCTAATTACAACGCTTGGCGCGGGAGTAACGCAACCAAGTACCTTCGTTTCAAATAGTAAAGGTGCTTTAGGGTCTGCAATACCTTGCTCAATAGCGTAATTTACTATAACGTCTACGATACCCGTTTGGAAATCGGGAAGTATCTCGTCGGGAGTACCGGGCTCTGTTAATTTTAGAAGAGCGAGAAGACTATTTTGAGCGTATACTGCATCGAAAAAATCAAGGCTAAGCTTGTCTTTAGCGTATTCAATTAAGTTTGCTACTGCGGTTGAAATCTTGTTTTGGTTTGACATAAACTAAATCCTTAAAATAAATTATTTACTTCTTTAAATATATGTGTTATAATCGTAACTATCCTATATTATACACGGAGAACACGGTTTTGGCAATATTATACGACAAAAAAAGTTTACTTGAAAACAAGAAATTTATTAGCGTTGCTAACGCATTGTACGGCGGTAACGCTGAAAAGGCTGCAGAAAGATATGCAGACCTTGCTAAGGCTCACAAAGAGAACGTAGACGGCGAAATAATATTCTATTCAGCGTCTGGTAGAATAGAAGTTTGTGGTAACCATACGGACCACAACAACGGAAAGGTGCTTTGTGCATCAGTATCCGTAGATCTTCTTGCTTGCGTAACTCCTTTAGCAGAGCAAAAAATCGTAATCAAGAGCCTTGGATTCCCTGTAGTTGAAGTTGACATTTCCGACTTAAGCATACGTGAAGAAGAAAAAGGTGGCTCTTTCGCACTCGTTCGTGGCGTATGTAAAGCATTTAAGGATAGGGGCTATAATATCGGTGGTTTTTATGCTACCACAGTTTCAGACGTATTCAAAGGCGCTGGGATGAGCAGTTCAGCAAGTTTTGAAGTATTGGTTAGCGTAATTTTAGACAACCTTTACAATGGTGATGTTATTCCTGCCGTAGAAAAGGCAATCATTTCTCAATATGCTGAAAACGTATACTTTGGAAAGCCTTGTGGACTAATGGATCAATCTGCAATTGCTCTTGGTGGTGTTTCATACATTGACTTTGAAGATCCTACCGAACCTAAGGTAGAAAAACTTGACTGGTCGTTCAACGATACCACCGTATTTGTAGTAAATTGTGGTGGAGACCACTGCAATCTTACCCCAAACTATGCAGCAATTAGAGAAGAAATGGAATCAATTGCTAAAGAGTTTGGCGAAGAAAAACTTCGTTTTGTAAATGAAGACGAATTTTATATGTCCATTCCTGAACTTAAAAAGAAATTTAGTGGTAGGGCAATTCTTCGTGCAATGCACTACTATGAAGAAAATGCAAGGGTGGAAATTTTGAGAGAAGCAATAAGAAATGCTGATGAAGAACTCACGTATGAAGTAATTTCATCATCAGGCATTTCAAGTTACCAAAAACTTCAAAACGTATACCCAGAAGGTGATCCAAGCGAACCAATACCACTTGCTCTTGCTTTATGTGGTGCACAAGAAGGCGTTATGGCATATAGAGTACACGGTGGTGGTTTTGCAGGTACTATTCTTGCATTCGTAGACAACGAGTATGCAGACGACTTCCACGACTATATGGGATATACTTTTGGTGATAAGAACGTATACCGTCTCAAGATTCGTAATGAAGGCGGAGTAAGAATTGATTTAGGAGAAAACGATTAATGCTTTTAGCAAGTAATATTCACTGGACGGGGCAAGTAAGCCCCGTTGCTTTCACTATATTTGGAAGAGACATCGCTTGGTATGGCATTATCATTACTTGTGCAATGCTTGCCGGTCTTATTGCAGGTACTATTCGCGCAAAGAAAATAGGTATGAGTTTTGATGATCTTGTTGAAGTATTCATTTGTGCCATACCTCTTGCAATATTAGGCGCTCGTTTAGGATACGTTATGGTACGTCCTGAATATTTTCCTGCTGATTTCACGTGGGATGATTTTGTACGCATTTTTGCAGTATGGGATGGTGGATTAACCATAATGACCGGGGTTCCGTTTGGTGTGCTTGGTGCATGGTTATGGTCCAAGTGGAGAAAGGTAAACTTTGTAGATATAGCAGACGTAGTAATTCCCGTAGTTCTTTTATCACAAGGCTTAGGCAGATGGGGCAACTTTATGAACCAAGAAATTTATGGTGCCCCCATTACTAATCCTAACATGCAATGGTTCCCTATGGGTGTATATATTGCAAGAATGGGGGGATGGTATCAAGCAACGTTCTTCTATGAAATGGTTCTTGATATTGCCTTCTTTGTTGCAATAGTACTTGTTCTCCGTCATCTCAAGGTAAGGGGTGCAGGTATTTGTTTATACGCGTTCTCTTATGGCTTGATAAGATTTATACTTGAGTTTTTCCGTGACGACGGCAATTTATACGAAGTAATCAACTACAATCAAATTATATGTGCAGTGCTTGCTTTAGTAGGTGCAGTTGTACTTGCATTATTAATCGTATACAACGTTAAGAAGGGAAACAAGGTATGGTATGGAAAGGGTGGAATTCCTAAGGAGTTATTACCCAAAGTAGAAATTCAATCTAAATCTAAGAAAAAAGAAGAAAAAATCTAAATTTTATTTACGGGTGTAATATGAGAAACTTAACTTTGCTAACCGATTTATATCAACTAACGATGATGAATGGATATGCAGAAACCGATATGGCGGATAGAGAGGCGGTATTTGATTTATTTTATCGTCCTGCGCCGGGACTTGATTTTGCAATCGTAGCAGGTTTAGAGCAAGCAATTGACTACATCAACAATCTTCATTTTGATGAAAGTGATATTGCCTATTTACGCTCATTAAATTTATTTGGAGAAAAGTTTTTTGAAAGGATAAAGAACTTCCGTTTTACTGGTGATATGTATGCTATAAGGGAAGGGGAAATGATTTATCCATACGAGCCGATTATTACTATAAAAGCACCTTTGTTTGAGGCGCAACTTATTGAAACAGCACTACTCAATATCGTAAATCATCAAACGTTAATAGCAACGAAGGCTATGAAGATGGCAAACGAAACTACGGGAGCGATTTCCGAATTTGGTTTAAGAAGGGCGCAAGGTCCCGATGCAGGTTTATATGGAGCAAGGGCAAGTATGATAGGTGGATGTACTTCAACTTCTAACGTGCTTGCAGGCAAGATGTTTGACGTTAAGATTAGCGGTACTCACGCACATAGTTGGGTTATGAGTTTCCCAACTGAATTGGAAGCATTTGAGGCGTACGCTAAATTAAACCCAAATAGTTGCTTATTACTCGTAGACACCTATGATACCTTAAAGAGTGGTGTACCTAATGCGATAAAGGTCTTTGATGAGTTAAAAGCAAAAGGACATAAACCACTTGGAATACGTTTAGATAGCGGTGACTTAGCATATTTAAGCAAACGTGCAAGAGAAATGTTGGATAAGGCTGGTCATACTGAAGCAAAGATATTTGCATCGGGGGATATTGATGAAAACATTATTGCTGCTCTTAACGCGCAAGGTGCTAAGATAGACGTATGGGGCATAGGTACTAAACTAATTACCGCATCACCTCGTCCCGCACTTGGTGGGGTGTATAAACTTGCCGAGATACAAAATGCAAAGGGTGAGTGGGAGCCAAGAATGAAGTTTAGCGACACGCCCGAAAAGATTACCAACCCAGGTTTTAAGACTATATTCCGTATATATGATGAAAATGGTATGGCGGCGGCGGACCTTATTGCATTGCGAGGCGAGCAAATTGATACTTCAAAACCGCTTACGATATTCCACCCAATAGAAACATGGAAGAAGACTACGTTTGAAAAATATTCAGTAAAAGAACTTCCGGTTTGTGTGTTCTATAGGGGAAAACAAACTTATGAAGTACCAAGCCTAAAGGAAAGCATAGATTATGCAAAGAATTCCAAAGGTGAATTTTATGAAGAATACAAGCGTTTAACGAACCCACACGGATACAAAATTGACCTTTCAGACAAACTTTACGATTTAAGAAAGGAACTAATGATAAAGAATCATAAATAAGATAACACCCCGAGAAATCGGGGTTTATTTATGCCATAATTCGTCAAAAGGCGCAGTTTTGATTGGTAATAAATGGTTTATAATTTACCTATGAAAAATTTTAGATTAAGAAAAAAGAAAATAGAAATAGTGCCAAATCCACAAACGGAAAGAATTGAAGTTTTGAAGGCAGAGGTATATAGATTAGAAAACAAACTTAAAGAATTTGAAATGAGAGAAAAAGAGATAACTGAAGTGTTGTCCTTTGCTAAGAAAAGAGCAGAAGAATATGAGAAAGAGGCAAGGGTAAGGTTTTTGCTTGAAAAAGAAAGACTTTCAAACTATCGTGAAAGATGGACTGAAAGGCTAAAAATTCTTGATGATGCGGAAAAATTAGGGGAAGAAATAATAGAGTGCAACAAGTTTTTTGAGCGTATTTCTAATGAGTTAAAAAGCATAGTTGAAGGGGAAAATATAGTTGAAAGCGAGGTGGAGATAAGTTATAATAAAGAAAAGAAAAGGTTGCAAGAAATGAGTGTATCCGAACTAAAAGAAGTAACGCTTTCAGAAGAAGACTTAAACAAGTTATTGCTACAATTTAATTAATATGGTAAACCGTATAGCAGTAAATAGTTTCCTAAAAAGGAATAAGCGATAATCTTTATGAAATTTATAGAACTTTAATTTCTACGTGAAAAGTAGTTAAAACTAAGATAAATCAATTAGGACTAAAAGAAGGTCCTAATTTCTTTTTTTATTACGCGCGTAAAATAAAACTTGACTTAGTCAATAATTTATAGTAAAGTATACTATGTATGAAAAACTAACAAGTGAGGTAAACGATGGCATTACTTAGAAACGAAGTTGCTGACTCAAGAAAATGGGATTTATCAATTTTGTTTAAAACCCCAGAAGATTTTGAAGTTGCCTTCAAAGAGGCAGAAACCGAAATTCCTACCATTCAACAATTCAAAGGTAAGATTACCAAAGAAAACGCAATTGAATGTTTTAGGGCTAATTCCAAACTATCAAGAAAAATTGAAAAATTATATTCTTATGCTCATCTACAAAAAGATGAAGATACTTCCAACCAAGCATCACAAGCACTTGCAGAAAGAGCATCTATGCTTTTAACCAAATATGCTTCAACCGTTTCATTCATTGAGCCTGAAGTTTGCAAACTTTCCACTCAGACGCTTAAAGAAATGGCAGAGAGCGAAGTATATGCCGATTATTCTTGTATGCTAAAAGGATTAATTCGTGAAAAGAAACATATCCTTAGTGCAAAAGAAGAAAAGATCATGTCGGAAATCTCATCATTTACCGGTGATTTCCAAAACATCTTTATGATGCTTGACAATGCTGATCTCAAGTTTAAATCAGTTATGAAAGGAGAAGAAGAATTGGAACTTTCTCATGGAATGTATTCCGTATTCCTTCAAAATCCTGACCAAAGCGTAAGAAGAGATGCTTTCCTTAAATATTACGAGGCATATCGTAATTCTTTAAATACTATTGCAACGACCTATTCAGCAAGCGTAAAGAAAGATTGTACTCTTTCTTCACTCAGGGGATATAAGAGCGCATTAAGTCGTGCTTTATATGCCGACGACATTGACAAGAAGGTCTATGACAATCTTATCAAAGCAGTTAAGAAAAACACTCCTGCAATGCACAAGTACGTAAAGTATCGTAAAAAAGCACTTGGCTTGAAGGAACTTCATATGTATGATATGTACGTTTCCATAGTCAAAGATATTGAAAAGGAATATGAATATGAAGACGCTTACGCACTCGTTCTTGATGCGCTAAAACCACTTGGCGCAGAATATAGGAAGAATATGGAGCGTGCATATAACGATCGTTGGATAGACGTTGAAGAAACGAAGAATAAAAGAAGTGGCGCTTATTCTTGGGGTATATATGATTCACCTCCCTACGTATTGTTAAATCACCAAAAGACGTTACACGACGTATTCGTAATTGCGCATGAAATGGGCCACGCAATGCATACTTTCTATTCTAACGCAAATCAATGTTATGAAAAGGCTGATTATCGTATTTTCGTAGCAGAAATAGCATCAACCGTTAATGAAGTATTACTTCTTAAGCATCTATTAAAGACGGCAGAAGGCGAAGAAAGAAAGTATTTACTCTCATACTATCTTGATATGTTCCGTACCACATTATTCCGTCAAACCATGTTTGCTGAATTTGAAAAGTATGCACACGATGAGTATGAAGCAGGTAGACCTTTAACTGCGGAAAATATGAGTGCTAAGTATTATGAACTTAACAAGGCATATTATGGCCCCGGTGTTATCCACGATAAGGATATTGAAATTGAATGGGCACGCATACCCCACTTCTACAATGCATTCTACGTATATAAGTATGCAACCGGTTTAACGACTGCTGTAAATATTGTTAACAAACTACTAACGGAAGAAGGATATCTTGAAAAGTATCTAAAATTCCTATCAACTGGTGGTAGTTTATATCCCCTTCCCACAATTGAGCAAGCAGACGTTGATCTTAAGAGCAAAGAACCCTTTGAATTTGCAATGGGTGAATTCAAGAAGACCTTAGAAGAACTTGTAAAACTATAAAATGGCAAAAAAAGTAGGTATAACCTTAATAGTCGTGGCACTTGTTATAGGCATAGCGTATGGAATCATAGGCTTTACAACCTTTGAAGAGTGTCCCGTACAAACGACTACACCTTCTCCTTTAGTGGAAAAGGCATATAAGGCAGAACTTATTTATAATTCGCTAATGTACAATACGGGTGCATATGAGTATTCATTGCAAGCCTACGTCAATATTGAAATGCTAACTGAAAAAGCAACGATAACCGATGGAATTGCACGCAAGCAACAAGCCAAAGATGCAATAAGTGCAATAAAGGCCGATTGGGAAAGTAGGGGATACAAGATAGAAAAAACGGAAGACTACTTTGTTTCTGCGGTTATCGCTTATTATGAAGACGCCGAGCAACTTGCTCTTTCAAATGGAGAAACGGGATACGACACGGTTGTAAGCAACGCAAAGGAGTATAAAGGTTGGCTTTTTAACGACGTTGTCAACTCTACTGAAACGGTATTTGCTAAAAACAGCGATACGGTACTTAGCGAATCAGAGAGTTTATTAAACGGCATAGACGGAATAAACGAAGGCGACGTATCTCTCGTTTTTAATTACGGTACTATGTATAAAACTGCTACGATATCATCGGATGCAGACCAAATTTATAAAAGAACTGACAAAGATACAGGGATATACGTCAACGTTCACGAATTTAGAATGAACGATGGTAATAGAGCAAGAGTTATATCACTTGTACAACACACCCCAAATAGTTATACTTGGTACCTTGGAATGGTAGTAATTTCTCTTTTAATTGCTGGGATTACTATTCTTGTAAAAGGTAGCAAAAGGAGTAAATAATGAGCGATACACAAGAAAAGAAGGTAGCGTATAAACGTTATCCATCTAACAACGAAGCAGAGCAATACGTTTTATGTTGCATACTAATTGACGGCGACGTTGCTGCGACTATCATACCAGAGATGGATGAAAAGTTTTTCTTCAACGCAACCCACCAAAAGATATTCAACGCTATGTGTAAGTTGCAAAACCAAAACGTATCTATAGACGTAATAACCGTTTACGATCATATGGTTAAGAACAACCAATCTGACGTTGATATTTTGAAATATCTAACGGAACTTACGCAAATTACCCCAAGCGCAGTAAACTATCGCGACTTCTTTAATATTCTACATCGCGATATGGTGATGCGTGAACTTATTAAGATAGGCAATGCAATTGCAGAAGACGCTTATACTTCAGATAATGAAGAAGAATCATTACGCAAGGCTGAAACTCTCATATATGATATTGGCACCAAGGGACTTGACGCAGGACAAGGATTAGAGCACGTATCCAAGCCGGGACAACGCTATATTGATAGACTTATTAAACTTCGTAAAGATGCATCTTCAGTTAAGGGGCTTAGAACTTATTATGAAATCTTTGACAAGACGACGAACGGCTTGCAACCAGGTTCATTAATAATTTTAGCAGCACGTCCATCAGTAGGTAAAACGGCATTTGCATTAAACCTTGTTGCTAACCTAATTAGAAATCGCAACACGAGCGCAACGGTAGCACTTTTCTGCTTGGAAATGTCAAGGGAAGACTTAGTTCAAAGACTTCTTGCAATCAACACTGACGTTACTATGAATTCTCTTTCTTCTGCTCGCATTACTGACGACGACTACGATAGATTATGGGATGCACACGTAGCAGAATCTGATTGCAACATTTATCTTGACTATAACTCAGGAGCAACTCCAGGTTACATATCTTCACAATGTAGAAGACTTCGTTCACAAAGTCCAAACAAGAAACTTGATCTCGTTATAATTGACTATTTACAACTTATGGGCAACGATAAGGGCAATAGAAATTCTACTCGCCAAACCGACGTTTCAGACATTAGCCGTTCACTAAAGAATATGGCAATGGATTTAGGTTGTCCCGTAATAGCACTTTCACAAATGTCCCGTTCTATTGAAGGCCGTGATGACAAAGAACCAAAACTTTCAGACCTTCGTGAATCAGGAGCAATTGAGCAAGACGCAGATATGGTTATGTTCCTTTCTCGTGAAAACGAAGAAGATAAAACGGCAGCGCTATCACATATGATTATAGATATTGCAAAGCATCGTAACGGTGAACTTAAGAAGATTAGGTACGTATGGGAAGGCGCACACGTAAGATTTACTGAGGCCCCACAAAGCAATCAAAACTTTGACTCAATAAACCTTTACGGATCAAAAACCAAGAGCAAGAAACCATCACCCGATAGCGTTCAATAAAAGAAAGAAAAAGCATATACCCACTACTTTGGTAGTGGGTTTTTTATTCTAAAAGAAAGTTATATTCATATATTAGATATATGAACGCAATAAAAGAAAACTTTACGTATAAATTAACCTTTATAGGCGGACGTGAAGCCCTTATAGAAGGGCATAAGGGTATTTCACAGTATGGAAACAACAGGATAGAAATTAGAATAAGGGGCGGATTATTAGTGGTTTCAGGAGAGGAATTATTTATATGTGAGATAAACGACCAAGAAGTTTACGTTAAGGGAGATATAAGGGAAATAAAGGTGGAAAAAAGTGGAATCAAGGGTTAGAATAGAGATACTTAATAGTCAGGAATATTCATTGAATTTATTATATAAACATTCAGTAAAAGTATATAACCCGTATCTTTCCACGGAGAATTTATACGTTACTATAAGAACGGTAGACCAATTAAAAGTAGAAAAACTGCTTAGGGATTACGGTAAGGAATATAAGATAGTAAACAAGGAAGACAAACTATTTGCCATAAAAAAACTACTTAAAAGAAATTTCTATTTTGTAGGAGTAATTATAGGCGTTTTTTTAATCATGGCATATTCTACTTTAATTACTACCGTTAAAATCAATGGAACAAAAAAAGTTGATGATGAAGTAATCAAAGGAATAGTAATAGATGAACTAAAACTTCCCGTTGCCTTTAAAAATATAGATTTAAATGCGCTTGAAAACAGGTTGCTTAGGATAGATGGAATAGGTAACGTATCGGTTACGAGAAAGGGTAAAACTATAGTAGTAGACGTTGTGGAAGAATTGCAAAACATTGATATATGGGATACTAAAAACTTAAATATAGTAACCGCAAAGGAAAGTGGTAAAATATTGAAGATGGTTGTATACGGTGGTACACCCGTTGTTGAAATAGGAAATGAAGTACAAGAAGGCGATCCGCTGATAATGCCGTTTGTAGGAGATGGGGAAGTCAAAAATCCAACGGTTGCATTTGGGGAAATAACTGCAATTGTAGTAAGGGAGATTAACTTAAAGTACTCCTCAGAAGAAGAGTTTAATGCAAAAAGTGGAAGTGAAATAATTGATAGCATTGAAAGGATTAAATCTAACTTAAATAACGAAGAGCATTTTCTTACCTTTCAAACTACTAAAAAAGTTGTAGACAAAACTATAGTTTGTAGTATATACTATGAGTTAGTAGCGCGTATTGCATAAGCGCGTATTACAAGGAGAACTTTATGAAAAAAGAACGCGTAGCAGAAGTTTCATCGGTAGATAAACTTGTAAGACTTCGCAAAAAAGAAATTGTATTCAGGGTGTTAACAGTTGTTGCCGTTTCTTTTATATTGGCAATTATGTTGCGCCTTTCAAGAATATCCGACTTCCAAACTGCTGGAGATTTCTTCACGTGGGGAGTATGGTTACAAATCTTGGTAATAGGTGCCGTTATGGCAGCCATACTTTCAACGCTTTACTTTTACTCAATTTACGTTAGAAGAGACCTTAAAAGGGATAAAAAACTTCTTCCCGTACTTTCTATCTCAATTATCGTAACTTTTGCTTTAGCAATAATATTTAGCGTTGTTGTCAACGTATACGTAGCACCGCTTGTACTTTGTTCATTGCTCGTTGCATCACTTCTTGACAAGCGTATTGGATTAGTAACCACAGTACTTTCTTCTCAAGCATTTTTCCTTGCTTATCTAATGATATTTGGTACGGAAGAAATTTTTTCAAGTGCAGCAGCGCTAATTACTTCCATTATTTGTGCTATTTTCTTAGTAAGCAACATGGACAGATCGGGCAATCGCTTTAAGTTTATCGGCATTGCATTGCTTGTAGGTTTATGTACGGCCGTAATTCCAATCTTGCTTAACTTGCTCGTTGACGGAAACGACCTTATAAGTATGCTTATGAGTGGATTATGGTCATTCCTTTCAGTTGTACTTTCAGTTGGTCTTTATATGATAATTCTACCCATCATGGAATATCTATTCCGTATCAACACCGTTTTCCGTATTGGAGAATTATGTTCGCTTGAAAATCCTCTACTTAAGCGTCTTGCCGAAGAAGCACCAGGTACGTTTAACCATAGTATCGCAGTAGGAAATCTTGCTGAACTTTGTGCAGATGCAATAGGTGAAAGTCCTCAACTTGCTAAGGTATGTGCTTACTATCACGACGTAGGTAAACTTAAAAATGCAGAGTATTTCATTGAAAATCAAAAGGGGTATAATCCTCACGACGACCTTATCCCCGAAGTTAGCGTATCAATGATAATAAGCCACGTAACTGCATCACAAGAACTTCTTAAAGAGGCAAAAATGCCGGAAATTATAGTTGACGTATCTCGTGAACATCACGGCACCACACCCGTTAACTATTTCTTATATAAAGCACAAGGATACACCGAAGAAGACCTTGACAAAATTGAATTCAGTTATCCTGGTCCTAAACCACAAAGCAAGATATCTGCAATTATAATGATTGTAGATACGGTTGAGGCGGCTTCTCGTGCAATACAAGGTCTAAGTAGTCCCGACAAGTTTAGAGCATTTATTCATAAACTTATAAATGAAAAGGCAAGTCACGGTCAGTTTGAAGAGTGTGGCATAACTTTCAAAGATTTAAAAACCATTGAAGATACTTTAGTAAAAGTATTACCTTCAATGTATCACGCAAGAATACAATACAATAACCCAAGAGAGTAATATGATTAATTTATACAACACTGAAAATTATAGTAGTATCTTAGAGCGCGCCATGAAAGGTGCGCTTAGGCATTTTAATATCAAGGCAAAAGAAGTTGAAATTGAGTTTGAACTTTTGACTGAAGAAGAAATTCAAGAACTAAATAGGGACGAGCGCGGGATAGATGCAGTTACCGACGTTTTAAGTTTTCCTACATTAGAGCAAGTTTCTTTCCCCTTTAGTGCAAGTGACTACGAGTTTGACGTAAATCCCGAAACGGGTTGTGTTATGCTTGGAGAAATTTACGTTTGCTTGAAACGAGCAATGGAACAAGCAGAAGAGTACGGTCATTCAATTGAACGTGAACTTGCATTCCTTGCAACACACGGCACTCTTCATCTTTTAGGATACGACCACGTTGAAGAAGGTGAACGTGAAGAAATGGAAAAACTTCAAGAAGAAATTCTTAATTCAGTAGGAATAAGAAGAGATGGCATTGAAGAATACGTAGAGGAAGATGAACCCACTCGTTGTGGATATGCAGTTATTTTGGGAAGGCCAAACGCAGGCAAATCTACTCTTATAAATCAAATAATAGGTGAGAAAGTTTCTATAGTTTCTTGGAAACCACAAACCACTCGCAATAGGATTATAGGAATTCATAACGATGAAAATCTACAAATCATATTTGTAGACACTCCCGGCATTCACACGCCAAAGAACGAACTTGGCAAGTTTATGATGCACTCTGTTAAGGTAGCAAGCGAAGGTGTTGACGCTGTAATTTACGTCGTTGATGCAGAAAAAGGGTTGGATTTAAACGACGTTGAACGCATCAAAAAGAACGTTGAGGGTGGAAATAAGGTAATCGTTGCCGTAAACAAAGTTGACCACGTAACGAAGGAAAAGGTTGCTGGAATTTTAATTGAACTAAACAAAATGGAAGGACTTGTGGCAGTTGTTCCAATTTCTGCATTGCGTGGCAAAAACGTTGAGGCCTTACTAAAAGAAATTGAAAAATTGATGCCAATTGGTCAAAAAATGTATGCAGACGACCAATATACCGATAGAAACATGCGTTTTATGGCATCTGAAATTATTAGAGAAAAGGCTTTAAGATTGCTTGATAAAGAGATACCATACGGAATTGCCGTAAGTATCAATAAATACGAATATCGTGAAAATGGAATTTTAGATATTGACGCAGACGTCATCGTTCAAAAGCAACAACACAAACCGATAGTGCTTGGTAAAAAAGGGGAAATGATAAAGAGAATTTCTACCTATGCTCGTCAAGATTTAGAAGAGATGACAGGGGATAAGATTTTTATGACTTTATGGGTAAGAGTGAAGGAAGATTGGCGTGACGATTTAACTTTGCTTAACAATCTCGGCTATAACAAGAGAGACGATGCATAAGGTATAAACGTAGATTAAATGCTCATACTTATCGTATGAGTAAAGAAGTAAAAGATTTGTTGTTTGATGCCTTTTTAAAGACGGGAGAAATTGGTTATCATATGCTCTACTCTCGTTTAACGTCAGAAGAAAAAGAAGATGAAGGAAATTAAAACTCAAGCGTTATGTATAAAGTCTATAGACCAAGGTGAGAGCAATAAAATTCTTACCTTGTTTTCTGCTGATTTTGGCAAAATTAGCGCCCGAGTACGCTCAGTTAAGAGCCCAAAGTCCAAGTTAAAGCAATGTTCCATGCCTCTTTGTTTCGGGGAATACATATTGGTTAAGAATGGCGAGTACTATCTTGTTGCAGGGTGTACGGTGGAAGAAAGTTTTTTTGAAACTTGGTCTGATATTCACAAATATTCTGCTTCTCAAATTATACTTGAGGCTTTGAACAAATTGTCTGAAGTGGGCGATGCCGAGCCTCAAAAACTCGTTATGGCAGTAAGAGCGTTAGAGGCTATAAATTATTCAAAAGTTACTCCCTACCTTTATGCAACGCATTTTCTAATTAACCTTCTTCCTGCGCAAGGTATTAACGTTGATGAAGAAGATGAAGTTCCAACTAAAATTAGTGGAGTTTTTAATGCCTATCGCAACGCAGGTGTTGATGATTTAGAAACTTTAGAATTTTCTATGAACGATGTTATACAAGGCTTAACTTACGTAAATTTAGTTTATAAAGAACGATTGGGTGAGAAATTCAATTCAACAAACGAAGCGTTAAAGATTTTAAACGGTTTATTTTAAGCCGTTTTTTCATTTTATATATAAATAATATATATTTTTATTTTATATTCGCTTGCACTCGCGAAGAATATTAGGTATAATTAATCTAACTGTGAATACAAAACTATTTTTTATAGGAGATTAAATATGACTAAGTACGTTTACTTGTTCAAAGAAGGCAACGGCTCAATGCGCGAACTTCTCGGCGGTAAGGGCGCTAACCTTGCAGAAATGACCAAGATCGGTCTACCTGTTCCTCAAGGTTTCACCATTTCAACCGAAGCTTGCACTAAGTACTATGATGATGGAAAAGAAATCAATCCTTCAATCTGTGCTGAAATTATGGAAAACATCGCTAAGATGGAAGAAATCACCGGCATGAAGTTTGGTGATATGGAAAATCCTCTTCTCGTTTCCGTACGTTCTGGTGCACGTGCATCAATGCCTGGTATGATGGACACCATTCTCAACCTTGGTCTTAACGAACAAGTTGTTGAAGTTCTTGCTAAGAAATCCGGCAATCCCCGTTGGGCATGGGACTGCTACAGAAGATTTATTCAAATGTACTCCGACGTTGTTATGGAAGTTGGTAAGAAGTACTTTGAAGAACTCATTGATGAAATGAAGAAAGAAAAGGGTATCGTTCAAGATATCGATTTAACTGCTGACGATCTTAAGGAACTTGCAAACCAATTCAAGGCTGAATACAAATCAAAGATCGGCGAAGATTTCCCTTCAGATCCTACCGAACAACTATTTGGCGCAATCAAGGCAGTTTTCCGTTCATGGGATAACCCCCGTGCTAACATTTATCGTCGTGACAATGATATCCCTTATAGTTGGGGTACTGCTGTTAACGTACAACAAATGGTATTCGGCAATATGGGTGAAACCTCCGGTACTGGTGTTGCATTTACCCGTAACCCTGCAACTGGCGAAAAGAAACTTATGGGCGAATTCCTTATGAACGCTCAAGGCGAAGACGTAGTTGCTGGTGTACGTACTCCCCAACCCATTGACCAACTCAAGGAAGTTATGCCTGCTGTATACGATGAATTCGTAAAAGTATGCGATATTCTTGAAAACCACTACAGAGATATGCAAGATATGGAATTCACCATTCAAGATAAGAAACTCTATATGCTTCAAACTCGTAATGGTAAGAGAACTGCACGTGCTGCTCTCAAGATCGCTTGTGACCTTGTAGACGAAGGCATGATTTCTGAAGAAAAGGCAGTTCTTATGATTGACCCAAGAAACCTTGACACTCTACTCCACCCACAATTTGATGCTAAGGCACTAAAGAGTGGTAAGCAAATGGGCAAGGCTCTTCCTGCATCTCCCGGCGCAGCATGTGGTCAAATCGTATTTACCGCAGAAGATGCAAAAGCATGGGCAGCAGAAGGCAAGAAGGTAGTTCTCGTTCGTCTTGAAACTTCTCCTGAAGATATTGAAGGTATGAAGGCAGCTCAAGGTATTCTAACCGTTCGTGGTGGTATGACCTCTCACGCAGCAGTTGTTGCACGTGGTATGGGTACTTGTTGTGTATCTGGCTGCACTGCAATCTCTATGGATGAAGAAAACAAGAAGTTTGAACTCAACGGAAAGACCTACTTTGAAGGTGATGAAATTTCTATTGATGGTTCAACCGGTAACATTTACGATGGCAT
>JAZQVF010000117.1:0-11035 GCA_045631675.1 Candidatus Stercoripulliclostridium sp. | reverse complement strand
CTTGCTAAAGCAAGCGGGAAACCATCTTTGCTCGTAACCTTGTATGTTAATTAGCGCTTGCGACGGGACCGCGAAGCACGGTCTCATTTAATGGAATTCTATTTCTTAATCTTAGTGCTTGTGAAAAGTGAAGTATTTGTATAGGCTTGAACACTATGTGTTCATCTTCGCCAGGTTTGGCAAGCCAAACTTGTGCACCCTGCTTGCTGAAGCAAGCGGGAAATCCATCTTTGCTCGTAACGTTGTATGTTAATTAACGCTTGCGACGGGACCGCAAAAGAATGTCTCAAACAATTAATTTAGTAGTTAGTGTTGTGGGCTTGTAACAGGGTGCAGTTTTATGTTAAGCCCGAACGAAAACGTTCGCTTTTGCCAGGTTTGGCAAGCCAAACTTGTGCACCCTGCTTGCTAATGCAAGCGGGTGTACTGTTTCAGTCGCAAGCGTAATTAAACAAAAAAGTCACCATTCAAGGTGACTTTTCTGTTTAATGGAGCTAATGACGGGACTTGAACCCGTGACCTCGTCCTTACCAAGGACGCGCTCTACCTGCTGAGCTACATCAGCACTCCACGAGTAACTTTTGTTAAGTTCCCCTATATTATATTGATAGTTTGGGCCGTTGTCAATTATTTTTACCTTATTTTGTTTTACAAATTTTATTTTTTGTGAGATAATACAAAAGTATTAAAAATAATGAGGTTGCTATGTCTATAATGCTCAACGAGTTCCTATCAGCCCCAGAGGCAGTTAGAAAGGTTGCAAACGCTAATAAAGCGGTTATTCTTTCTATTGCAAAGGAATTTAAGGAACGCGGTCTAAACAATATTGCCACAGTTGCAAGAGGTACCAGCGATAGCGCCGCTACCTATTTTAAGTATATAGTAGAAACCATCGGTCAAATTGCCGTAACCAAACTATCCCCATCCGTTACTACGATGTATGGAGCAAAGGTAAACCTTGGAAATAGTATGGTGCTTGCAATTTCTCAAAGCGGTATGAGTACCGACTCCGTTATGGTTCTTAAATCTGCAAAGGAAACCGGTGCATTAACCGTTGCTATTACTAATAATGAAAATAGCGACCTTGCAAAGATAGCAGACTACCACGTCAATCTCCACGCAGGTGTAGAAGAAAGTGTTTCTGCAACCAAAACTTATCTTGCAGAAATGGTATGTATGTTTATGCTCTCTAACGCACTTTCTCCCGTTACTGCTAAGATGAACGTTATGGAACTTCCAAACGTACTTCAAACTTTCATTAACGAAAAGAGTGAAGCACTAAAGGAATTTGCAGAAGAAACCAAAGACGTAAACAACTTTATCGTACTAACTCGTGGACTACTACAAAGCGTAGGTAGAGAGATGAGCCTAAAGATGATGGAAACTTGCTATACTCTTTCCAACTCATTTAGCACTACCGAGTTTATGCACGGACCAATCTCTATCGTAGAAGAAGGCACCAAGATTATTCTTCTTGCTCCCGATTCTGAATTTAGAGATGAGTTTATTTCAATGACCACTCGTTTAAGTTTGCTTGGCGCAGAAGTTATTGCATTTACCGACATTCCCGAAGTTGCTCGTATGGCAACGAAGGCATTCAATATGCCCTCATATAGAGGAATGACACTTCCTTTCGTTTATGCACTTGCAACGGAACTTTATTCCGTTTACGTAGGCGAAGCAAACAACTTCAACGTGGATAGTCCACGCAATCGCAAGAAAATTACCATAACCAAGTAAAACGCGTTAGTTTAGCGAATAATTTCACAAAACTAAGTCTCCCTGCGGGGCGCAGTACTTCAGTACAGCAACCCCTTGGGAGACTTTCTTTTGCTCATTCTTCATCTAAACTAACGCGTTTTACCTAAACCTTGTTTGAGGGAGAAATAGTTCAAACTTTACTTCTTCTAATAACGCGTTATATTAGCGAATAACTTAGAAAAAATAAGAAGCAAGTTAATATTTTATATAATTCGTTTAAGCCGTGTTAGTTTAGATGGTAGACAAGGCAAACGAAAAGCCTTGAGTGGTTGCTGTACTTCCGTACTGCGCCACGATAAGGGTTAAGTTTAACGCCGTATACCGCCAAAATAACACGGCTTATTATCCTTGACGCAAACACTTGTGTTTGTATTTCTTGCCCGAAGGGTATTTCTTGCACCCACAAGGTGGGTGTATTTATTGCCGAACGTAGTGAGGTATTTCTTGTTTATATATTCCTTGTGAGTTGAGCGTAGTGAAGTGAAGTTAATTCCGCATTTCGCATTTAAAAAGCGCCCCGTTTTAGGGCGCTTTCTGTATCTATGGATACTAATTATGCATTAATTAATGCACCTGCCTCTTCGTCGCAAATGACTACTACGTCGGGGTGAGATTGTAAAATTGAAGCGGGACAGTGGGTGCTCATTTCACCTTCAATCATATCCTTAACTGCTTGTGCTTTGTTAGCGCCTGAAGCAAGAAGAATAATCTTTTTTGCGCTCATTATGTCTTTAAGACCCATAGTAACTGCGTGGGTGGGAACTTTGTTAATGTCGCCGTCAAAGAATCTTGCGTTGTCCATTCTCGTTTTTTCTTTTAGTTCAACAAGGTGGGTTTTAGCATCAAAAGAAGTGCCGGGTTCGTTGAAAGCAATGTGTCCGTTGCCACCGATTCCTAAAATTTGAACGTCAATGGGGTGAGTTTCAATAAACTTAGAGTACTCTTCACAAGCCTTTTCAACGTCTTCTGCAAGTCCGTTTGGTACGTTGGTGTTTTCCTTTTTGATATCAATATGATTAAAAAGGTTTGCGTTCATAAAACTTCTATAACTTTCAGGATGCTCAACGGGTAAACCTACGTACTCGTCAAGGTTTATTGAAAGCATATCTTTATAACTTACTACACCGTTTTCATAGTCTTTAATCATTTCTTTGTAAAGTCCGATAGGGGTAGAGCCTGTTGCTAAACCTAAGGTTGCTTTGGGGTTAGAGATAACCACTTCTTTTAGTATTGAATAAGCCGTTTTGCTCATTTCATCATAACTATTTACTTTTTTAACGATAATCATAGGAAACTCCTTGTTAATTTTACGTAATACGCTCGTATTTTAGCACACTTTTAATTCTTTTGCAACTGCCTATACTATCTAAAAACGGGTGCTAAACGTGATACGATAAAAAAGTGTTGACACTATATAATTAGTATGTTATTATACTTCTATATATTATATAATAAGTGCGCGCGTGCGCGTATACACTAAGGAGCAATAATGTTAGAAATTAGTCATCTTTACAAAAAATATTTAAACAGCGAACGCTTCTCGGTTGAGGATCTTAATCTCTCACTAAAACCGGGTGAAATATTTGGATTTTTAGGACAAAACGGTGCGGGTAAATCAACCACCATTAAGTGCTTAACGGGCATTTATCCTTTCAACTCCGGTTCTATTACCATTTGTGGACACGACATTCAAAAGGATCCCATCAACGCAAAACTCAATATGGGCTACGTACCGGATAACCACTCCGTATACGAAAAGTTGACGGGTAGGGAGTACGTAAACTATACTGCAGACCTTTACAAAGTTTCCAAGCGCGACCGTAACGAAAGGTTTGAAAAGTACGTTAACCAATTCAAACTCACCAAGGCAGTTGACAATCAAATTAAATCATACTCTCACGGTATGAAACAAAAAATTTGTATTATCGCTGCACTCATTCACAACCCTAAACTATGGGTGCTTGACGAACCTATGATGGGTCTTGACCACCAATCAATGGTAGAAATCTTAAAGAGAATGGACGACCATTGCTCAGAAGGTAACACCGTATTCTTCTCTTCACACAATCTTGACCTTGTTTCAAAAATTTGTGATAGAGTTGCAATCATTAAAGACGGCAGACTTCAAACCGTTATTGACCTTCACGTTAAGGGCAACAAAGAAACGTTGGAAACCACTTTCTGCAAGATTACTGCAACTGAACAAGATTTAATTAACGAAGAAAGCACTCTTTCAAGAAATATTATCCTTCACGATTAACAAAGGAAAAGAATATGAACATTAGAACTTTGCTCCGTTTGGAGATGAAAAACAGAATGAAGGGTAATTCCACCTCTAAGTATTCTTGGCTCAAGGTTATTTGGTACCCCATACTTGTAGCAGGTGCAATTTACGGCATCTATTACGTAGGTCAATTATTCTTTGAAATGTTTGATAAAGCAAATATTGCTTACGAAGCACTTGTAATTTTATACACGGTGTTCTTCCTGTTTATGTGTTTCATTGGCACTTCAAGCACTATAAAGGTACTTTACTACAAGGGCGACAATGAAATTTTGATGCGCTACCCCGTGTCCGGTACGGAAGTATTCGTTAGCAAAACGTTGTTTTTGATTATTACTCAATTTTCAATTACGGCGTTAGTACTTTTACCATTCCTAATGAGTTATGCAAAAGTAATGGAACTTGGTGTAGATTTTTATAAAATGATGCCCGTTTCGGTGATTTTTATGATGCTTATACCATTCTTCATTTCAAATATGCTTGCAATACCGATTATGCACCTAACCAACAAGATTAGAAACAAGTTTGGTTTAATTATAATAGGTCTTGCTATATGCGTAACGTTGATGTTTGCAGTATATATGCTACTCTTTGACAAGATGGTATCCTTTATGAACGACACCGAATTCAGCGTATTTAGTGATGGTTTCGTTGCAGTTATCGTAAGAGTTGCAGAATATTTGATACCCACGAGATACTTTGCAGACGTATTAGTTGGAAAGGAACTTTACGTTGCCTACCCCGTACTAATAGGCTTAACCGGTTTTGGGCTAATCGGCACCATACTCGTTATTGCAAAACTATATTCTAAGACGCTACTCAACAACGTAGAAGTAGAAGGCTCTGCGTTTACGCACAAGACAAAAAATCGCAGAAGTCCCATTTTCGTTGCACTTCTCAAAAAGGAATTTTTGCAAGTATTCCGTTCGGTAAACTACTCTTTCCAATATTTCGTACTTGCTTGTGCAATGCCGGTAATGGTATATTTCTGCAACAATATTACGATGCAACTTGGTAAAGACCAAATCGGCGAACAAATTGCTCTTGGTATGACGTTGCTCGTTATGCTAATTTTTGCAACGGTAATCACTTCTTTTAGTGCAACTTCCGTTAGCCGTGAAGGGGATAACTTCTACCACACGAAAGTTGCTCCCGTGTCCATCATTAAGCAACTATTTGTAAAATTCTTTATGTATCTAATCGTTTCCGTGCTTGCAAACGGTATATGCGTAGGCGTACTAATCTTTACTAAGCAAGTGGAATTGTTGACGGGACTTTGGATTTTTGCAGTAGTAGAATCCATTTCCATTGGGTTGACGCTATCTTCAATGCGTATGGATATAAAGAATCCTTACTTCAACCTTTCAGGCGAAGGAGAAGTTGTAAACAACAATGCATCTACCACTCTTTCAGTTGCACTTGGTTTCTTCGTTGCGATAGTAGAAGGCGTACTTTGTATGTTCCTAAGTTATCTTGCTCACGATGAATTCACCATACCGGGCACTGAGTTCGTAATTACTGAACAATTGATGTTTATAGTATGTACGGCGTTTGCTGCAATCGTACTTTTAGGCTCAATTTTCAACTACTGTTTCAAATTAACCAAAACTTACAATAAAATAGCAAAATAGGTAGCCTAAAACCTATAATTTGGGCTAACGGCGAATTGAGTTTCGCCAAATATTGATGATAAAGCAAGGGAAAATTTAAATGAAAAAGTTTCTTATCGGCGTAATATTCCTAATACCTATCGTGGTAGTTATAGCGCTCAGTGCTACTGGGGCTATAATTGGGCTTACTACGCCTGTAAATCCACAGGACATCGTTATAAAAAATAGTGATAACGTTGAAATCGGCAGGGAAAATATAATAAAAATAGACTCAAGAGATTTTAGCGAATTCATTATTATCGACGTACTTCCTCAAATTACCCAAAATAAAGGCATAATCTACGAGAGAGTAGAAGAGGCCGGCGAGGGTGAAATTGAACTTGAGCAAATAGGTGAGAGCAATCGCTATTCGCTAATACCTAAAAAGATTGGTGTAACTAAACTTGAAATTCGTGCAGAGGCAAACGTAAACGTATATAGAGAAGTTACGTTCTACGTATCTTCCGATTCCATTGAAGAAATGAACATTTTGTTGGAAGACGGCACAAAAGCAGGCGAATATTTGGAAATTAGCAAAAGCACCAACCTTTATATTGACCTATACCCATACGAAGCGCTCGTTGACGACTGCGTTACCTGGGTTTCTCGTAATCCTAACGTTGTAAAGATTTCTGAAAACGGAAGAATGACGATAGTTGGTAGGGGAGATGCTCGTATAAGTGCTACCGCCGTAGATAAAGATGGTAACACTATCTCTGCACAAGTTGACGTAAATACGGATAAAGCAGTTATTGCAAGCGATAAGATTTATTCAATGACTGCTCTAACGTTGGAAGAAGTTAAAGATAACTATGTGTTTGATGAAGATGCAGTAGTGGAAGAAATAGGTGTAAATCAATTTAGCATAACCACTGAAAGTGGCGTACATACTATTGAAGTACTGCTTGTTAACGAAAGTGAGTGGGACATAGTGGAACTTCCAAGTACTATGTACCTTAGAAACGCAGGCTATTCGCTCGTTGCAAACTATTTAGCAAGTGGCGAGAGTGTGGTTGGCGAAATTTCGTTTAGTGATAGTGAGGCATTTGAATACGTTAAGGAAACCGACCTTATCATACCTAAGAAAACTGGTATATATACCATTTCTTACGTCGCAGGTGGCGTAACCAAGTCAAAAGACGTTATTGTAAAGGATAATCCCATTGCGTTTGAACTTGAGATGGGTAGTGGCGAGCAAAAACTTGGCATACAACTTGACCGTACCTTTGGTAGATATTGGTTGAACGAAAACAAAGAACTAATTACCACCTATAACTTTGGCTTAGCGAACAAGAACAATACCTTTGACGTTGAGTGGAGCGTAAACGATGAAAGTTTTGCAACCATCACTCGTACTGGAGAAGGGCAAAACATAGTTATTGACTTCAAGGAAGCATCGGAAGGTCAAAGTGTCGTAATAACTGCTAAACTTAAGGTAAACAACTTTATAAACGAACGTGTAAAACGTAGCTTTACTTTCAAGATTAGAGAAGAAGGCAACACTATCAACGTTTATAAGTTTGAAGAAGCAAAATGGATTAGAGAGTTCCGTTTCTATAATATGGCTTTGCAAAGTGATATAGTTGCTCCTGAACGCATAGAAGACCTTACTGCAAGCGTTTTTGGAAACGGTTTTAAGTGGGATGCAACGAACGTACCGTTAGACCAAATGGATTTGGACGATGGTGCAATAGAATACGACTACGAGGATTTCGTTGAGGATACTCGCAAAAACGAATTCAAGACCAACTACGAATACTTTGTTGCAGAAGGCAACGATGAAATAGTCTTTGAAGATATGATAATGTTCAACGCAAAGACGCTTGAAGAATCTTTCGGCCGTGGCGTAGCAATTAAGAGTGAAGCACTTTGGCACGAAACAAGGCCTATATTTGATGATTTTCCTGAAGAGGAAATGCCCGTATACTTCCGTTATCTTCAAGTATACAACACTCATAGAGGGTTACAAATAGGCTATCATTACGACGCTACGGTGGAAGGTTGTATTATGGGTGATAACTCAGAAACGTCCGTTTTCGCATTCTACTACAATGAAAACGATAGGCGCAGAGATATACCGAACAAACTTGTATTCCGCAACAACGTGTTCAAAATTAGTTCAGGTCCCAGCATTATGGTTGCAAGCGCACCTATTGATATGGGTATTGACTCATCGGTAAACTGCGCACCCGACCTAAGATTTGAAGGGTTTAACGATATGTATAATTGGAAAACCAAGCAAGAGTTTAAAGATTGTATCGTAAACCTCATTAGTTCTTACGTGGGTATGTTTGCAACGGGAGACCTTAAGGCAATAATAGATAAGTTCTTAATGCCCGCGCTTATAGACGTAGTTGAAGAAATTGCTAAAGGCGACGATATACGCGACCTTTACTATAAATACGCAGGTGAAGAGTACGTATCTCTCGGTGCAATAGGCTTAGGAGCACTCTTCTACTTTGATGCAAATATGGTAACTATTGAGTCAGAAAACCTAATGCTTTCCGATTTGCCGTTTAGAAATAGTAAGGGAGAGCCGGTAGGTAGGACCATGAATAGTTTGGAATCGCTAATCAAAACGATAGCACCAACCGTGGGTATGACCAAGGTAACTACATTATGTAACCCAAGTGCAATGGTATGTACCAATTTCAGCAAAGGAGAGCCTGAAATTAAGCCGGGTGACCCCATACCCAACAGCCGTGACTTGTACGGTAAACTTACAGGTAGAGAATAATCTAAGGAAAAACGAAAAGTGATATAGGGGAAAAAATAACTTTTCGCAGGTAATAAATGAAAAAATTCTTAGTAGGCGTAATTTTCTTAATACCGATTGTCGTTGTTATAGCGCTCAGTGCTACTGGTGCTATAATCTCTTTGACGACGCCCGTAAATCCGGAGGAAATCGTTATAAAAGACTCCGACAACGTGGAAATTGAAAAGAATACTATCGTAAAAATAGACTCTCGTAATTACGATGAGTTTATCATCATTGACGTATTACCACAAATTACTCAAGATAAGTCCATCACTTACGAGCGTGTTGAAGAGGCAGGCGAGGGCGAAGTTAGTCTTGAGAGAATAGGCGATACCAATCGTTACCAAATTACACCCATAAAAGTAGGCGTAACCAAACTTGAAATTCGCGCAAAAGCAAATATAAACGTTTTTAGAGAGTTAACTTTTTACGTTACGTCCGACTCTATTGAACAAATTAATATCTACGACGAAAGAGGTGTTTTCGTAGGTAACGACCTTGACCTTCTTGTAGGAGAGCGTTTTTACGTTGACGTTTATCCCGTTGACGCATTGAAAGACGATGATATTCAATGGTCAAGTAGTAATACTGCAGTAGCAGAAATCAGTGCAAACGGTTTGGTAACCATTAAGAGTAGGGGGCTTGCAAGAATAAAGGCAACTGCAGTTGACAAGGACGGTAACACCGTAAGCGATTACGTTGATATTGATACCACTAAAGCACTCGTACCGTCTAAGAAACTTTACACTACTGAAAATGAAATTACCGAAGAGTATTTAAAAAATACCTTTGCACTAAGCGAAGACGTAATCGTTTCTTCAGTTGAAGAAAACAGATACTCATTCACCTATGGTGAAGTTAGTGTTGAAGTAGAAATTGAAACGATAGAAGAAAACTCTATGGGTTTCGTTGACCTTCCCGACGTTGTTTACACGAGAAATGGTGGATACTATCCACACGTTGTTATTTTGCCAGATGGCGAACTTGTAGAAGACGTAGAAATCACCGTTTCCGACCTTAGCGTGGTAGAATTTATTGCTGAAACGGGTATGATAGTACCCCTTAAAGCAGGAACCGTTATAGTTAGCGCAACTGCAAACGGCAACACGATAACCAAGGAAGTAACCGTTAGGGAGAACCCCATAGCCTTTGAACTTGAACTTGGGGCGGCGGACCAAAAATTAGGTATACAACTAACTCGTACTTGGGGACAATATTTCATTGATGAAAACAATAACCTTACCGATAAGTTTACCTTTGGACTTTTAGACAAGACTAACACTTACGACGTAGAATGGTCTTTAGATGATGAAACTAAGGCAGAGTTTACGAGAATAGAAAACTCTCAAGATATTGCAATCAAGTTCCTTGAAGGAGTAAGGGGAAATTCCGTTACCTTAACGGCAACGCTTAAAGTTAACAATCTCTTACAAACACGCGTAAAACGTAGTTTTACCTTTAACGTAAAGGAAAAGAATGCAATTAACGTTTACTCCTGGGATGAATTTAAGAGAGCCGTTGAAATTGGCCGTCACAACGTAGTTTTGCAATCCGACGTATACCCTAACAATGAAATCAGATGGAGTGCATCTCTTTACGGCAACGGTTTTAAAATGGATGCAAGCGAATTTCCGGTGCCCGAGAGTGGTCATTGGAGAAGTATGATTCTTGATGGCACGGGTTATAGTCACGGTCACTTTGAATATCTTGAAACGGGCGTGGGTAAAACGGAAATAGAAGACGTAGTATTCATTGGTAACACCAAGTTTTGGGAGAGTGAAAAGGTACTTGAGGTAATGAGTTACCAATGGTCTTTCTGTCCCGTTGAAGTTAAGTATTGTCAAATTTCAGGCTTTAACAGTGGTTTGTTCTTCAATAACGCTCAAACCGTACTCGTTGAAGGTTGTATTATAGGCGACAACTATCAAAACGGCGTTACACTTTCATACGAGCCGGGAAGGGCAGAACACTGCACCGTAACCATAAGAAACAACATCTTCAAACAAACGGGTGGTGCAGCAGTTCAACTTGTTACAAGTTGGTTCCATGAAAACGCTATGGACAAGAGTTTCCCATTAACCATAAAGATAGAGGGTTTTATGGACGTTTACAACTGGAAGCAACGCTCAGAGTTCAAGGATATTTTCGCTACAAGCATTTTAGGTCTTGTAGGTACGGATTACATTCAAGGCGCTCTTCGTGAGATGTTTGTTGATAGTATAGCCAAAGTTATTAACTCCTTTATCAAAGGACCTGAATACGACCACCTATTCTACAAGTATCAAGGTAAGGAATACGCAAGTTTTGCCATTATGGGCATAGGTCTTATTGCAAATGCCGACCTTAACATAGTTAATACGGATGATGCAAACGACCAAATACAAAAATATACTATCGCACTTGAAGATGCAAATGGAAATCCGGTAGGCGATTTAAAATCCGTTTCCACCCTTGTAGGTATGGTTGTATCATCTTCAAAACCACTTCATATAACCAATCCTTGTTTCCTTGCATGTGCCGATTTTGAAAACGGCGAGCCTGAAATTAAGCCCGGTGATCCAGTGCCTAATTCTAAGGAGTTGT
>JAZQVF010000116.1:0-2173 GCA_045631675.1 Candidatus Stercoripulliclostridium sp. | reverse complement strand
AGCCTAAAATAGGCATTATAAAACAAAATAGGGCGCTTTTTAGCGCCCTTAACATAGGAGTAAAAAATGAAAAAATACGCAAAACTTATAGGTATAATTTTGTGTCTTGCAACCTTAGTTTTAATGCTTGTTGCTTGCAACGATACTTGCACCTCTCACGTTGATGACAACGGCGACCTTAAGTGTGACGTTTGTGATGCAGAAATTCCTAACGATCCTGTTGAAGTTCCTGATTCTTGCTCACACGCAGACGCTGACCTTAACGAAATTTGCGATAAGTGCGGTGCATCAGTACCACTAAACGACGGCAAGTATACCTATTCCGTTTCCATTACTAACGGTGGAGATGAAGGCTATGCAAACCTACTCGTTGAGTTCAATCAAAACGGCTCAAAAGTAGCGATGGAAGCAACTAATTCAAATGGTAAAATTTATATCCGTTTGCCACAAGGAAGTTATACTTTGAACATTATTGACCCCGAAAATCGTGCTCTTGAGTTTGACGGCGAACTTTCTTTAACTGCCACAAGGAGAAGTTTAGATATAGTTGCAGTTGCCAACATAAGCACGGCTACAACTAATACCATTATGGGTATAGTTGATGCGTTTAGCACCATAGAGGCATACTCAATTATGGGTGAATGTGCATACTCAGTTGAAGTAAATCCCAACAAAATTCTCCCCATCGTATGGAGACCTAAGCAAACGGGTATTTATACCTTTACCCTTGAAAGTGAAGTAGGCGTAAAACTTACCTATCACGGCATCCCACAATACGTTCAAGAAAACGATTGTCTTGATGAAGGCGACAGAATTTCCGATGAAAGCATTAAACTTACCGTTAATTCAGTAAACCTTGCTAATCCTTCCGCAGGCATAGAAGAAACTACCCCTTACGTACTTGGCTTAAAGGCTAACGTACTTGCAGGCAAAGCAATTTTGAAAATTGAAAAGACTGCAGAAGCACCCAAGACCTATCACGACGTACCTTGGACTATCAATAATTCTACCGTCCCACAAATGACAATTTCTAAGGATATTACTAAGGCAGATTTAACCTACGTTAAGTTAGATGGAACCGATACCGTTGTTTACAACGAAAACGATGGACTTTACCATCTCAATAGCGTTGATGGAGCAATTCTTTACGTTCAATTAAAGTATACCCCTGAAACCCTTCCCGATGCTCAAAGCACCGATGCTAACGGTTTTTGCTTTGAAGCACTTGCAAGCAACGGTCGCTTTGGAGTAACGAGACTTGATGAAAACCAAGACGTTATCTCTAAGATTAGTTATCACGACCATATTCTTGCACTCCTTGAAAAGGTAAACGCAATTGACAACAACGATGAAAAGGTTAACAATGCAGGTATCTATTACCTAACCACTTCAATGATAGACGGCATTAAAGATTACGGTGACTACAACGGTTGGTGGAGAGTAGACGGCAACTGCATTTTTGGTGAAAGTCTTGCAGACATCAATCCAGAGTGTGCTTGGATGTTTGCACTATGTTACATCGCCTAATGTAAAACGCGTTAGTTTAGCGAAATACTACGTTAAAACAAAAACCCCGTCAGGGCGCAGTAGGGAACTACAGCTACCCTTCGGGGTTTTCCTTTTGCCTTGTCTTTCATCCAAACTCACGCTTTTTACCTAAAGTTTATCTAAGTACGAACTAACTCAAACTTCCGTACTGCGCCACGATAAGGTTAGAGTTTAACGCCGTATACCGCCAAAATAACACGGCTTATTATCCTTAACGCAAACATATAATGTTTGTATTTCTTGCCCGAAGGGTATTTCTTGCACCCACAACGTGGGTGTATTTATTGCCGAACGTAGTGAGGTATTTCTTGTGAGCGCAACGAAGTGTGCTTTAATGCGTTCACGATAGTGAACTTTATTGCGTGCTGTAGGCACTTAATTAACCTTTCAACGCTTTGCTTTTATATTTCTTTTACTCTTTCCAATTCTCTCCAATTTTAATTATTCTCTTGACTTATACAAGTTTTATATTATAATAAAAGCATATTTATTCTATTTTATTTAGGAGTAAGAGATGAAAAAATCTAAAATTTTATCAATAGTTTTAGGCATCGCTCTTGTAATCGTTATGGTTGCATCACTTGTTGCATGTAACGATACTTGCACTTCTCACGTTGATGAAAAC
>JAZQVF010000115.1:0-5747 GCA_045631675.1 Candidatus Stercoripulliclostridium sp. | reverse complement strand
GTTCATTTTTGAACCAAAGTCGCGCATACCATAGTGAGTGTTCATATGAACGTAGAAATATAGATAGGAATGACTTCTATAATATCCACCATCCACTTGACTAAATTCGGTAAGCTCAGGATATTTTAGCTTCAATTCATCAAGTACCCTTTCACTTATGCCCATCATAGTTGCATATACCATATATTCTTCCCATAGTATTAGCGCCGGTATTTCGTGCTCTTTAAGGTTGGAAAAGTCAAGAAGGAATGATTCCAAGCCTTTTGCTTGCATATACTTACTTTCACCCTTAAGACTAAATTTCGTACCCTTTGGATAGCCTATCATTAATAGTATGCCTGCAACTAACAATCCTAATCCAAAAAATGCTAAGCTATCCCCTATAAGGAAAGTCATAAGACCAACTACCGCACCTATTAGTCCCATTCCAAATATGCTTTGTCCTTTGAATAGGTGGTTTTTGAAATTGGCCCTATCGTTATATTCCTTTCCTGCTAATTTAAAGCAAGCGTTAATTTTACCATTAACCACCGTAGGATTTGCCTTAGCATATCTTTCAAATTGTTTCATATTGAATGCACCACCTACGTCTTTTGACACCAAAGTTAATAGGTCGTATATTTCTCTTTCGTAATTTAAAAGTTCATTATATTTAGCCGTTGGAATTGATGCAATTTCAATTACGTAATCATCCTTGTCGTTGGGGTCGGGAAGAAGGTTTATAAATGAACGTCTTGCAAAGTCCATTACCATTGCACTGAGTGCGTTTCCCCTATTTTTTTGTTTCTTCAAAGTGCCTTTATAGTGATAGTAGAAAAACGCCATCTTAGTACTTGTCGTGTCTTCTGGAATTTCTCTAACGTAAGGTGGATACTCTCCTTTGACCTTTGGATAAAATACCTTAAAGTAAACGAGCGCTAAGGCAGATAAAACGGCTAATACAATTCCTAAAATGGTGGAATATAAGGTTTGCTTTTGCAACCTTTCTTTTTCGCTCTCCCACTCTTCAAACCATCTTTGTTCTTCAGCCTTTATGCTCTCTTTCTTATGTTGGTTACTAACCTTTTCGGCTCCATTAAATAGTTCTTTGGGCATTAAAACTCTAACTTCCGTGTAATTTCCACTTTCTACAACCTTGGAGTTAAAGTTTAAGAAATCATGTCCCCTTTCAGCCATTGCACCATCTACTTCGGTGTGGTACCAAGCAAGTGTTTCATCGGTTATAGGAGTATTTTTAGGTAGGAAAACTCTAACGTTTATTTCATCAATATACAAACCGAAATCTTTAGAAAAAGGCTTGTAATAAAGCACTGCAGTATCACCGTACACACTTACCATATCGGTTAAAGTGTAGGACATAGTATAACTAACGTTAGCATTAGAAGTCTTAGGAAAATAGAAACCTAATTCATAGTTTCTATAATCCTTTTGGTATATATACGAATTGTTTACAAGATTGGTATTTTCATACTCTTCGGGGTTGTTTACGTTTGGATAATAAACAAGGTCTTGCCCCGTTGAATTATCCCTTACTTTGAAATCAGTAATAAGTGAATAGTGTGAAAAGGCGCTATCGTAAACGTTAATTTCCCTATATAGGTTTCTTATGCTTTCGTACCCTACCGATACGTCCCATCTTTCTTCCACTTTTACGTCGCCGTTTTCTTGAACGTAAACTTTTAGGTCGGCTTTCGTTAAATATTCATTGCCTTTGTCTGGCCCACAAGCAACGAGAGAAAAAGCGCATGATAGCACTAAAATAGCGAGTAATAAAATTGTTAATGCTCGTTTATTGTTCATATTATGTAAAAACTAAACCAAGAACTCGGCTATAACCCTAAACCTTGGTTTTTAGATGAGAGACGATGTTCTCAAAATTGACTTTGATTTTTGAATGAGACGTGACGCGCACTTACTAAACCTTGGTTTTTAGATGAGAGACGACGGAAAAAGAAATTTTCAAAGGGTTGCTGTAGTCAGCTACTGCGCCCTGAAGAGAATTTCTTTTTCCTAAGTATGTCGCTAAAAAACAAGGTTTAGAACTTTACTTGGGGAGCAGTTTGCACTACTTCCTCTGCCTTATAATATACTCCCTCTTCAAACTTAAAGAGTTTTGCAACTATATTTGCAGGGAAACTCTTTGCCTTTCTATTGTAAAGAAGAACGGTATCGTTATAACTTTGGCGAGTGAAAGCAATTCTATCTTCAATTTCGCTAAGTTCTCTTTGTAATGAAGTAAAGTTTACGTTTGCTTTAAGTTCTGGATATTGTTCAGAAACGACAAGTAGTCTTGCAAGTGCAGAAGAAAGTTGATTGTTTGCCTCAACTGCCTCTTGAGTGTTTCTTGCACTACCTACTGATGCACGAGCCTCAGTTACTCTTGAAAGAGTTTCCTTTTCGTGGGTAGCATAGCCCTTAACAGTTTCAACAAGGTTGGGAATTAAATCATAACGCTTTTTTAATTGAACGTCAATTTGACTCCAAGCGTTATCAACATTTTCCTTCATCTTTATAAGTTTGTTATAAGTGCAAATGGAATAAATTATTAGACACATAATGATATTTTCTCCTTATCTAAGTATGTCGTTAATATGATAATATTATATATTATATACGCGAGTTTGTAAAGAGTGAAGATTTTTATTGATTAAACTACAAATATTTTATATTTTTTGCGTATTGATAGTTGACTTTTAAAGTTCAATGTAATAAAATACTAATGTTCGCCGCTGTGGCGGAATCGGCAGACGCAAGGGACTTAAAATCCCTCGATGGCAACATCGTATCGGTTCAAGTCCGATCAGCGGCACCAAAAAGAAAAGCAAGTCTTATGGCTTGCTTTTCTTTTTTTGTGTGCCACTGATTGGCGTAGTGCAACCGACTTGCAAAGCAAGTTCGGTGCACAAGTTGCAAAGCAACCTGGCAAAAGTGCAAAACTCGTTTTGCAAGTTCTTTAACAATTATCCCTATTTACGTGTAGATTGGTTAAAATACCTTTATCTTTAACCGAGACATTCTTTTGCGCCCCGATCAGCGGCACACAACAAAACATACAAGGTTCGGCGTAGCGCAACCGACTTGCAAAGCAAGTTCGGTGCAACATATTACTATATCTTAAGACCAAGTGAGTAATAAAATATATTTTTTTAAGGTTGAAAATTATTCTAATATATGGTAATATATTAATTAGTTAAAAATTTTTGGAGAAAAGTTATGACAGACAACACTTCCGTATCCACAACAAAACTAAGCGGTAAAATTTGGACTTGCGCCCTTCTTTTTGGCTTGGTTGGTCAAATTGCTTGGTCGGTTGAAAATATGTACTTTGCAACGCTTGCACAAGATATTTTCTCAAACGTACACCGTCAAGACCTTGCAACAATCGTAAGTACCCTTATGATTTGGCTTAGCGCTATTACCGCTACTGCAACCACCATCTTTGCAGGTGGCTTTATTGACAAAATCGGTAAGCGTAAACCATTCATTGCATACGGCTATCTCGCTTGGGGCGTTACCATTATGCTCTTTGCCGTTATACCTATGTCTCCATCAGTTAAAACCATTGGTCTCGTTGCAGCACTTCTCGTTATTTTTGACTGCATAATGACTTTCTTCGGCTCAACTGCTAACGACGCTGCTTTCTCAACTTGGATTTGCGACGTAACCGACACCACTAACCGTGGTAAGGTAAACGCTATTCTTTCTATTTTTAGCATCCTTGCTTTCGTTATCGTTTTCGTGCTTGCAATGTTCCTTTACAACGCAGACAACGAAACTAACGCTCTATTCTTCATCGTACTCGGTATCTTCCCAATTATTGCAGGTTTAGTTGCTATATTCCTTCTTAAGGATAGTCCTAACATCGTTAAGAATTCCAACCCCGATTACCTTAAAGAAACCTTCTACGGTTTCCGTCCTTCAGTTATTAAAGATAACAAAATGCTCTACGTTTGCTTAACCGCTAACTGCATTCTTGGTATCTCTCAACAAACCTTCTTCTCATACCTAATCAACTTCATTTTGAACACCTTAGGTATCAAAGACTTCATTGTTCCACTTGCAATCGTTATCGTTCTTGCAGGCGTCTTTACTGCAGTAAGTGGTATGCTATACGATAAGTTTGGTAGAAAACACTTCTACATTCCTTTCGTACTAATCGTTGTTGTAAGCACCTTAGTCATTTACCTTATGAAATATATGCCTAAGGAAAGTTACGTTTACGTTTTGGTTGTTGCCGGTACCTTTATGCTTGGCGCACTACTAAGTGGTGGCTCAGCACTCACTTCTTCCTTCCAAGACTATATTCCAAAGGGTTCGGAAGGTAGATTCCAAGGCGTAAGAATGTGCTTTAGCGTTCTCGTTCCTATGCTAATCGGACCATTGATTACTATGATTATCAACCTTATGAAGGTAGACAATCAATCCGTTGATTACCTACCCCCATTTGAAATCTTCCTTGCAGCAGCAATTATTGCAGTATTTGCATTAATTCCTATTTACTTTGTTCGTAAGGATGCAGAAAGACTTAGAAAGTCACTACTTAACGATTAGTTTTGTTAACTACAAAGTAAAATCCCCCTTTGTTGGGGGATTTTTTATGCTCCTTTTCCTTTCAACTATTGCATTTATACCACTTTGGTGGTATATTTAAATTAATACAAGGCGCTTTGCGTTATAAGAGGAAAATTATGAAAAAAGTTCTCGTAGTGCTAATTTTAACTTTTGCCATAATGCTAACTATGGCATCTTGCAATTTTGTTGATGATATCAAAGACGTTATTATTGATAATATCATTGACAAACCCCAAGAAGAAGATATAAGTCAAACTCCAACGATACCCAACTCACCTGATGATGACACCAACACTCCAAGCGAGCCAAGTACACCAAGTGAGCCAAGTACACCAAGCGAGCCAAGTACACCAAGCGAGCCAGGCGGAGACAATGAGCCCTTGGAACCCGAAGAACCAGTTCCAAGTTTTACATACAACGACTTTTCTCAAAGTGAAAAGTCAACCTATACTTCTTACGTAGGTTTCGTTATCCCCTTCTTCCCTTGCGATGATTATCAAATGGAAGCATACGAAGAAGATGGATATAAGGGCGTATATTTTAGCGCTGAAGGTGCAACGGAAGAAAGATTTAGTGCATATCTTTTGCTTTTCAACTCCTATTCAAACGATGGAACTGAAAGCGATGAATATGGGGATACTTGGTATTTATTCTCCAAAAACGAAATTTTTGTAGACATTTGTTACTACGAATACGAAGGCGTATACTACGTTGACGTAGACGCTTACTATGAAGTTAACGGTAGTGGCGATCAAGGTGGAAACGAGCCTGAAAACCCCACTGAACCCGAAAACCCAACTCCCGACGAGCCTTCTCAACAAGAAAGCATAACGATAACTAAAACGGCAGAGCAAATTACAAGCAATTTCGGTAGCACTGCAAACGGCACTATAGTTAGTGGTAGCGCAGTTTCCCTTGACAAAAATATATCAGTTGAATTCTTTAAAGGCACTGCCGGTACTGAACCCACATATTATGACCCCGCTATTAGAATTTACCAAAACGGTGGATATCTTACCGTTAGCGCATCAAATGGTAGCGTGATTGAAAAAATAGTTATTACTACCGATGACGGCAAAACCGGTGGCACTCTTAACGTAACGGGTGGTACTGCCTCAACAAGTGGCGACACCGTTACCATTACTGCTAACGCTAATACAACGAGCATTACCATT
>JAZQVF010000114.1:0-15625 GCA_045631675.1 Candidatus Stercoripulliclostridium sp. | reverse complement strand
GCGAAACTTAAAGAAGTAATCGTTTCGTTGCCCTTGAATACGTAGTCGTAAATCTTGGTTACCGTTGCAGGAATTTCAATTTCAGTAGAAGTTCCCTTGTATGCAACGAGCATACCACTTACTACGACGTAATCGTTTTGACGACGTAGCCATGCAGTGTTTTCAAACGCGCCCTCTCCTACTTCAAACGCTACTCTTGGGAAGGTTAGGTTGAGAAGTGCAGTACAGTCTTTGAATGCATAAGCAGGAATATCAACCATAGCGCCTTGAGCAAATTGAATGGTGGTTACGTTTGCGTTACCTGCAAATACGCCTTCTGCAAATGCAACTACGTTTGAAGGAATATTAACTATCGTTCCTTCGCCTACGTATGCAAGAAGTTTGCCTTCATCACTGATGATTAGGTCGGAGTTATAGTTTTCTTGCCACTTAGTATTATAGAACGCACGCGTGCCTATGCGATTAATGTTGTCACTGAATACTACGCTACTTAGGTTAATTGCATTTCTAAATGCGTTAGGAGCAATTTCAAGTGCGCCCTTTACCATACTGAAGTCAACTTCGGTGATGAGTTCGTTTCCCTTGAATACGTTTTCAGGAATATAGGTTACGTTTTCAGGAATTACAACCTTTCCACCACCTACGAACTTAACGAGAATACCACCTATTACGGTAAAGTCGTTTATAGGCTCTGCATACGTAGTGCCGTCAAATGCGTTAAGTGCCATTTCTACGACGTATTCTTCTCCATCTACCATAGTGAGCGAAGTTCCTACGAATGCCTCTTCTAAGATAATTACGTTTGCACTAAACGAGATACCTGCAAGGTCTACGTTACCATAGAATGCATCGGTTGCAATTACCTTAACTTCTTCAGGTAGATATACGACGTTGTCAATGCCGTTATACTTAACGAGAACACCGTTTAAGATTACGAATTCATCACTTGCATTATTAATGAATGCAGTGCCTTCAAACGCGCCCCTACCGATAACGTTCGTTGAAGTGCTTAGTACTACTTCACTTAGCGTTGCAATATCTTTGAATGCATAAGCGGGAATTTCTTCAATTACCGTTGCACTCATATCAATACGAGTTATACTCTTTCCACTAAATACTCCACTTTCAATTGCCTTGATACCTAATGGAAGTACTACGTCGGTTGCCGTTCCATTGTACTTAACGAGAGTGCCGTTTACTACAACGAATTCTGCATTCTGGGTTGCATACCAAGGAGTACCTGCAAATGCGTTTGCACCAACGTTTTCTACGTTAGACGCTATAGTTACGGTAGTGAGTGAAGTACATCCTTCAAACGCACCGTCTGGGATGCTCTTCAACTTACCTTCTGCAAATACGAGTTGACTGAGTGAAGTTACGCCACTAAATGCAGTAGGAACGATTTCAGTTATATCTGCAGTAATTCTATAAGTTTGATTCTTGCCAACGTAAAGAACTATTCTCTTGATGCCATAGTAACCATTTTCATAAGTGAGTATGGGGTTAGTACCTTCAGATGCTTGTTTGAGCCACAACGTGCCTTCTAAAGCAGTTCTTTCAACGTGAGTAATATGCTCGTTTAAGGTAATATTTTCAAGGTTTACGCAGTCACGGAAGAGATTTGATTCAATGGTGTTAATTAAGCAATTTTCATCAAATACAACTGAAGTAATGGTGTCGTTGCCCCTGAATACGTAGTCGTAAATCTTCTTTGCTTCCTTAGGAATTCTTACTTCTCCACCTTCGCCTACGTATGCGATAACTGCGCCGTCAATGATTACGAAGTCGCTTTCGTAGTTGTTAAGCCATGCGGTGTTTTCAAATGCCTTTTCGCCAAACTTAACAATCTTATCAGTTAGCGTTACGCTTGCAAGGTTTACACAATCCATAAATGCGTATGCAGGAATTTCCGTTATGCCTGCGCTTTCAAGGAAGGTTACGCTCTTGATGGTTTCATTGCCACGGAAAGCATCGGGAGCGATACCCGTTGCATATCTAATTTGAACGTTTTCTTCTTCGCCTAAGTACTTGAGAATTACGCTTGAACCGGTTTCGCCACCTGCGTAAATGATGCCGTTACCACTTAGATTTCTAAACCATTCAGTGCCTTCAAAGGCTTTTTCGCCAATCGCTACAACGTTATAAGGAATGGTTTCTACGTTTGCAATGCTATTCCAACCATAAGCATATTCACTTACGATTGAAGTGGTATCGTTAAAGAAACTTAGGGTGGTTATATTTTCAAGGGGTTCTCTATTTCCAATGAGTGCGCTCAAGGTTACTTCACCGTTGGTTTGTACGGAAGTTACCTTAGACATAATTGAGTACATTTCATCTTGTGGTAGATTTACGCCGGGATAAATTATGAGTTTAGTTGCAGTAACTCTTGGGTTAGTTGCGCCATACTCTACACCGTCAATAGTGAAGGTCTTATCCATTGCAACGAGTGCGCCTTCGGTTACGGAAACGATGCCGGGTCTTAGGTTATAGTAAGACTCGCCGTCAGCGTTATAAGATACCTTTTGATAAAGTACGCCACCTATTACTACGTCTGCACCGGTTGCAAGTTTGTTTGCAAACCACTTGGTGTTGAAGAATGCATCTTTACCAACGTTCTTAACGGTTGATGGTAACGTTAAGGTTTCAAGGTTTACAGCGCCGTTGAATGCGTTTTCACAAATGGTTGTTAGTATAGAGCCGTTTACGAAATCGTAAGTTACGCTCGTTAGGGTTAGGTTGCCTTCAAATGCATTTGCAGCAATCTTCTTTACCATATGAGGAATTACGAAGGTTGAGGCAGTACCGTAGTACTTGATAAGGGTGCTACCTTCTTTTGCTACGCTACCACTTGCAATGAGCATATCGTTTTGCTTGGTTATTAGCGTGCCTTCAAATGCATTGTCTGCTACCCTTCTCATAGATGCAGGAAGTGCTACGTTTACGAGTTTCTTAAGTCCTGCGAACGCGTAATCAAGAATGGTATGTGCCTTGCTCGTTTCAGAGAAACTAATTTCGTTTGCTCCGATGCTTGACTTCCACTCTGCTCCATCGTAATTGCTGAATGCACCGGTATTTACGATGGTAATTTGGTCGGGAACACGAATAGTTCCACCTGCTGAGCCTTTATACTTATAAAGTAAAGTTCCACCGAGTACCACGAAATCGCCAAGGGTTTGTGAGTAGTAGTTTCTATACCAAGCGGTATCTTCAAGTGAGTTGATACCTACCTTAACGATGGTTCCCGGGAAGGTGATTTCATCAACGTTAGTCCAACCCTTCAACATTTCTTCAACGGTTTCGGTTACGCCGTCGCTAATCTTAACTGCAGTAATACTGCTATAATTTGAAGGTGTGGTAGTATCAAGAAGTGCGCTTAGCGTTACCGAGCCATTGTATTCAATTGCGCGTGCGCTATGTGCGTTAAATAGGTTATTGAGAGTATCTCCGTCAATCTTTCTTCTTAGAAGGTCACTTTCGCTTTCTACACCCGTCAATGCTATTACGTCAAGATTACCTAAATTCTTGAATGAGTACTCGTTGATAGTGTTGAGTAGACTTAGTGAAATTTCCTTTACGGCACTCATAAATACGTTGTTTCCAACGGACGTAATGCCGTATGAACTACTGCCATCGGGAGTTGCAAGAGATGCAGGTATAATTGCAATAGTACCTTCGTCAATGGTAGTTACGCCATCGGTAGTTACTTCTGCAAAGTTACGGCTAAGAAGTAGTTTTGCGCCTACGCCTACTACTTGATATACGTACTCAACGTAACTTACTCTATTGCCCTTTCTGCTAATTTCATTCTTTACGCGTACAACGCCTTCATCAGAAAGTGGTCTTGCGTTAGACCAATTTTGTGCGCTTGCATATTGAGAATATGATGATGCGGGAACGTAAACTTCAAATCCCCTTTGATTTACAGCGTTAACGTCAAAGGTTTGGTTTCCTATGCTTGGTACTGACGATGATGAGAAGAATACCTTAGTAAGTTTGCTTGCACCGTAGAATGCCCTATTGCCAACTGCAGTTATGCCGGTTGGTAGGAATACTACTTCTACGAAGTTATCGTTTTCAAATAGTCCACCGTTAATTTCACTTACTGATGCAGGTACGTCAATTACGGGGTTGCTTCCCTTATAGTCAACGAGATTTCCACCAAGAATAATTACGAACTCGTTGGAAAGATTATCCATCCACTTAGTACCACGGAATGCTTTTACTCCCACTGAAGTGATAAGGTCGCTCTTAACGTCACTCGTATCTTCAAGGTTATATACGGTACCACCGATAGTTACGGTGATTTCTTCAACGTATTCGTTGTTTTCAAGGAAGGAGCCTGCAACTACCGTTTCGTTTGCAAGAATATTTACCTTCTTAACGTTTTCAGGTAATATACCACCGATAAGTGCGCTAATAGAGCGATCGGAAAGGGTATTCAATACCTTGATGCCACTATTTTGAGCAAATAGGCTCATTAGTGCTTCCGGTTCTACTCTATGCGTGCCACCTTCTACGTCGTTGTAGATGGTTAACTCTTCAAGGAAGGTTACACCTGCAAAGGTTAGGTCGCCGTAATTCAAAATACGGGTGGAGTATGCAAGGTATTTAAGCGTTCTTGGGAGCGCGTAGTTAGCCATTTCATAACTTGGTCTTGTGCCGACGGTTTCAGGAACGATGAGGCTTTCTGCTGCGCTTAGAGATTTAATCAAGATGATACCAGTACCACCGAATGCGTTTGCATATACCCAATTTTCATCGCTCGTTGCACCTACGTTCATTGCAAGTCCTTCAACGTTAACGTAGTTGAATGAATATCCCCAACTTGTAACGTTAACTGAACTATCTACGTATACGTCTACGTTTGAACGAGTATCTGCAAATGAATGAGTGCCGTCGTTTACGTTACCGTATAAACTTGGAGCATCTTCGTTTTTGCCAAATAGTACTACCGTTTGTAGTTTCTTATTGCCTGCAAACGCTTTTTCGTAAATCTTGTTAAGTGATGCAGGAAGTACCACTGATTCAAGGTTTACGCAGTTTTCAAACGCGCTTACACCTATTTCAGTAAGTAGTGCGCTTTCTGGGTTGATGACGTAAACTTGTCTTAGGTTAGTGTTACCCTTGAATGCGCCTGCAGTAATTGAAGTGATGGTATCACTAATTTCTACTACTGCATCACTACCACGATAGCGATAAAGAATACCGTTACCGATAACTACGAGGTCTTGTGAGTTAGCATTTAGCCACTTAGTGCCGTCAAACGCACCTTCACCTATGGTGGTTACGCTATTCGGTAGCCCTTCAACAACGTTCATTGCGCTGTCAATTACCTTGAATCCTTCAAGTGATATAGCGCCACTAAATGCATTAGTGCCAACGTTAGTGAGTAGACTATATTCGGTGTTATCAAAGGTAACTTCTCTTAGTGCGGTACAATTCAAGAATGCGTTGTCCCCTATCTCTCTAATTCTGCCGTTAATGAGTACTTCTTGAACGTATACGCAGTTTGCAAGGAATCCTGCGATAATGGAAGTATCGTTATCTAACGTTTCCACTCTCAAAAGTGAAGTGGGTGCAGCGCCACCAAATAGTTCGGAAACGGTAATGGTGGAAGAAATCTTTAAAGTATCAAGAGATGCAACGGAAACGTATGCTTGAGCAAGATAGTTTGCGTTAATTAGGTTAACGTCTGTAATAGAAATGGTGATCTTTTTAAGATTATCCGCAGAATTGAAGGTAAACTCGGAAATATTCAAACTTGAAAGTAGTTCTACTTCCGTAATGGTGCTATCAAACGCGTAGTTACCAAGACCTGCTACCGTTATGATTTCGCCAGTTTGAATTTGAATGGTTTCCGGAACGTCTATTACGGAATCTGAACCAAGATATTGAACGAGTTCAGCACGACCTGCAACGTTGAGTTGATATGCCCATTCGCCCGATCTTTCAACGCTGTTTAGAGATAGAATCTTGCTTTCAAGAAGTTTCCAATTTGCATTTGCGTTTGCGCCTTTATATCTTTGAATACCATCTTCTGGAACGTAGATTCTAAATGCGTTTGCAAGAGAAGTATAGTTTTGGAATACTTCCACGCCAAGGTTTGCAGGGGTATCCTTTTCAAATACAACGTATCTTAGGTTATTTGCACCTGCAAATGCTTTATCTCCAATGGAAAGAACTGCTTTGGGGAAGGTAATTTCTTTTAGACCTAAGCAACCGTAGAATGCACCACTTTCAATGGTAGTGATGGTTGCAGGAAGAGTAAACGCTACTTGATTGCCGAGAGCGACGGAGTACTTAAGGCTTACGTTTCTTGCAAAAGCATTCTTGCCGATCGTAGTTACTTGAGAATTGTTACCGAAAATTACTTTTTCAAGAGCAGTTGCACCGTTAAATGCGTTGTCGGGAATTATGCTTACGCCTTCAGGAATAGTAATTTCCTTAAGAGACGGCATATTCATAAATGCACCGGGACCGATATGGCGCAAGGTGTTTGGTAACTTAATGGTTTGAATGCCTGCGTTAAGTGCTACGTTTGCAAATGCTTCTGCGCCGATAGACTCAACGGGTAAGCCGTTATAGTAGTTAGCAACGGTTACGTTTGCAGGAATTTCAGAGGCCGTTACGTTGTTGAATGAAGTTAATGAATATGCAGTACCTTGCTCGTTAAGTTCATAATGCAAGCAAGCGCTACCAAGTTCGGTTTCTTCCCATCTTGCATATAGAGTTAAATCTGCTGTAACGGGAGTACCGAATTGATACTTAATATTAAATTGATCGTCTTGATACCAACCAAGGAATACGTAGTTGTTTCTATTGCCCATTGAAGGCTCAATGCTTAAAGCATTGTATTCATAGTTTTCAGGAGTAATTTCAAAGTCGTTAGTACCGGTTACGTAGTTGACGGTAAATACCAATACTTCGTGTCTTGAGAAGAACGTGGTATCCTTTTGAATGGAATAGAAGAAACGTCCACCGAAAGATATGGTGTTATAGGTGGTAAGTGCGTCTGCACCAACGCTCCAACCACTTTCCGTCTTATAAAGTCTATACTTCTTCAAAATATCCCAATTGTAATTCAAAGAATTAACCAACGTATCGGGATTGTCGGTAACGTAATAAATTTCATCGCCACGGATAACGAGAGATGCATCAACGCTAAGGTCAAAGGTGCCGTTTTCACCACCGAGTTCGTTAGTAAGGGTCCATCTTCCACTTTCTACTGCGTAACCTACGGTAAGTAAATCAACGTCCCAAGCAACGAATTGTTTGCCTTCTTCCACCATCGTTGATTGTGGCATAGTGGTATTTACGTCAATAAATTGTCCAAATTGTTTCTTTTGGTCTTGTTGTGCAACTCCGTCAACGATTTGAGTATAAACTGAGTTGGTATCTCTATTTCTAAATTCTACGGTGTATACGTTAGGAGTCCAAACGGGGTCAACGGTCATATCACACTTAACGCTTAGTTCGTTGCTACCATTGCAATCACCCTCTCCGCAATGTGATACCATTACCCAACCACTAAGGCTATTACCTTGCTTTACGGGTAGTTCATAACTTTCTGTTGGGAAACTTGCAGGTTTGCCGTATGCTACCTTAGAAGTTATACTTGAGCCTTGTCCCCAAGTTACGGTAAAGTATATGGTTTCATATTCTGCAAGGAAGTCGGTATCTTCAACGATAACGTAGTCAAGTGGCTTATCCCATTTAATGAAGATTTTACCTTCCATTACCGGATCGTCAATGATTTGAGTATCTGCAACGGATTTGCCGTGTTCAACGGTAAGATTATGATGATATTGACCAACTTCTTTATAGAAAGTTACGTTATACTTCTTAACGGTGTATTGTAAAACCAAAGTTACGTCGCTATGAATGGGGTCTTCAAAATTGAATGGTTCACTTGCAATAACGCCTGAAGTCAAACGCTCGTACCAACCACCGTTTTTGCCCTCAAGTTCAGAGAATGCAGGAATATCTTCCACTACGTTGCCGTCAATTACGGAACGATATTCTTGTAGTAAAAGTTTGTCGTCTAAGAAATCAACGGTATGTATTTTTAGCCAATAAGCGTATAGGTGAAGTTGTCCGTCTTTAGCAGTTGTAAATACGTCTTTTGAAATATCCCACTCGTTTTGATAGGTTGCATCGGTATACCAACCAACGAAGTGATATCCTGCATAAGATGGAGTTTGAAGGTCAATACGGCTATCGTACGTAGCGTAAATATCGTAAGGTTGCAAGCCGTTATTGGGATGAACGGTTACCAAGTAATCGTTTGCTTCAAACAACGCCGTTACTTCAAGGTTTGCAGTAATTAAGTTGAATTCCTTGTCCCATCCACTGAAACTATAGCCTACGCGAACGGGGGCAGTAGAAGGAGCAGTTGCATAGCCCTTATATTCTACGGATTCTTCCTTCAAAACGGTACGGTCGTAATTGAAGAAAATTACTTGATAACTATTGATAGTAAAGTTTGCAATAACGTTAACGTCCGTCTTTAAGTCAAGAAGTTCAATTGCTTCCTTGTTCCACTTAGCACTATATC
Organism: Candidatus Stercoripulliclostridium sp.; assembly: GCA_045631675.1. Classification (GTDB taxonomy): domain Bacteria; phylum Bacillota; class Clostridia; order Christensenellales; family DTU072; genus Stercoripulliclostridium_A. The sequence continues at coordinate 7,071 of JAZQVF010000114.1, read as the reverse complement.
CTTCTTTTGAAGGAGTTGCAATAAGAGAAACGTCTTGTCCTTCCTTTGCTTCAATGATTTCGTACAAGTAATACGTTTTGCCGTTTAATTCAAATGTTTCGGTAAGTTCTTCATCAATTTGAACGTTTGCGTCAATTAGGAAACGGACGGAGTATAGTTTCGTCCACTTTGCATAAATAGTAGTGTTACCCTTAACTCTATCGGTGTTAAAATTCCATTGATTACCCGTTGAACATTCGGCGTTCTTATACCAACCTTCAAAAGCATATCCTACGCGAGTGGGATCTACTTGTGGTCTATCAATGGGGTTGTTGTAAGTTACTCCTAAAATAGCGTCGTATTCTCCTGCACCTTCATAATTAAGGCTAAAGGTTACGTCGTAGGTATTAGTTACGTAAAGAGCGCAAATACTTAGGTTAGAAGTTACGTAGGTAAACTCTTGTGACCATCTATCAAAATGCTTATGACCAATTACTTGTGGTACGTTGATGTTTGCAATTGCCTCACTTTGCTCTACTGCAAGGTTGGTGCCGTGCTTAACTTCTCTAAAAGTATGAAGTATGTTGCGAGTTACGCCGTCCTCTTCAACGTAATAAAATTCAACCGTGTAAGTAGCATCTTTGTATACTGCGTAAACGGTCATATCAGAAGTTATTTCGCTAAATATGTTTTGAGACCAAGAACCTACTTTGCCATCAATAACGGTAACGGCAGGCACGTCAACGAGGTCGTCGCCCGCTTTGACGGTCTTAGTTATTACGGTAGGTTGTCCCGCGCCGTCTAAAACTGCTTCGTTGATGAAAGTTATAGTGTAAAGTTTTGCCCATTTTGCATAAAGAGTGGTGTCCCTTTCTACCTTATCGGTATTGAAATCCCATAAGGTATCGTAAGTTGACTCTTTATACCAACCGTCAAACACGTAGCCTGAGTAAACGGGATCGGCAGGTTTAGAGATACTTCCAAATTCTACTGCGCCAACGCTTTCAACGTCGGAGCCCTTTCCCGTGTTGAAAGATACGGTATACTTAGTTGCAACGTTATCTTCACTCGTAACGTTTATAATGATGCTGGTTGATACGCCCTTATATTCAAGAACGACGACGAGGTCCTTTTGTTCTTTGTCGGTCTTGAAGTTGAGAATTTTAAGGTCGGAACGAACTTCAGTTGCTTTAACGGTATAAGATTCGCCGTCAGTGCGAGTAACGACAAGTTCAAGACCGGTAAGGTCAAGTTCTTCACCAATAACGTATTCAGTTTTATAATTGCAGTCTTCTTTAACCGTAACGTTAAGAACGCCGACGGAAGTACAAGAAGAAAGTACCGCAACAACAAGTGCCGTAACTATTAGCAATAAAATGGGAAGTTTGAACCTTTTTGTCATTTTTGAACCTCTTGTGCGTTATTACGAGCGGGCGTTCGCACTGCGCCCTCTCGCGTGTGCATATATATAATAAGGCAACCACCACTATTTTGCAACCCATTTTTGAATTATTTACTATTATTTACGCGTGAGCGCTTGCGTTTAATATAAAATTTTGATATTATACTACCATCGCGACTTATACCCTGTCGCTCGGAAAAGGTAGAAAATGGACAAAGTGTTAAGAGATACGCTCGTTCAACTTCATAAAGATTGCTTTAACGACGGAAACTACGCCGACTACTTTTTTGAGCATAGGCTAAACGAAGAATACGCTTACGTTATTGAAGAAAACGGAGAGCCTTTGAGCGCTTGTTACGCAAGAATTTTTACCTTCAACTTTAACGGTAAAAAGGTGGAAATCCCCTTCCTTACAGGCGTGGCGACGTCCCCTCTTCATCGTTATAAGGGGCTTGCAACAAAGGTGGTAAATAAGGCCGTCCAAGACCTTAAAGCGAAAGGGTTTCCATTCCTAATGCTACACCCTTTCAACCATGAGTTTTACAGAAAACTCGGCTTTGAAACTATTAACTTCGTTTCCGACCTAACGCCCACTTCGGTTGCACTTGAAAACGTGGAATTTAGGAAGATGGAAAAAAAGGACATACCCCTTGTGTGTAACCTTTATAGCACCGTAGCAAAAAGGGAAAAATGCTACCTGCTAAGGGATGAAAACGAATGTGAAAAACTAATTGGTTATTCCTTAGAAAACGGTGGTTTTGGATACCTAATTTATGAATACGGTGTTCCAAAAGGCTATGTTTGGTGCGAAGACGGTGCTTGCGTAGAAGCCGTTGCAGAAAGGGAAGAACTCCTTTTAGGTTTAGGCGCTAAACTGCCTTACAAATTAACCTTAATGGGTGGAAATAGAGAGTATTCTATGGCAAAGCCACTCAGTCTTAAAAGCCTCTTTGAGTGTGTACCCTACTTAGAAGAGGCATCGGGTGAAGTCACCTTTAACACACAGGGTACAAACTACTCACTTAAGGTGGAAAATGGTCGTTTTAGTAGTTTAGACGTAATTACTGAAAGCGCCTACCCCTTAGATGAAAAAACGCTAATTGCTATATCTCTTGGACAAGGAGATAAGGTGGAGAATAATATTTTCAAAGATATTTTCCCAACTTATAACCTTTTCGCATACGAGATATATTAAGGAGAAAAAATGAAAGAAATTGACCTTAAAAAACAAAATAAGATACTGATTATAATTATCAGTTGCATTCTCGTTGTTACCATCGTTGCAAGTCTTAGCCTATTCGGTGCATTCTTCTTTAGTTATGGAGAAAAGCCCGAAACCAACGCAAAGGCACAAAACGTTATTCTTCTTATCGGCGATGGAATGGGCATCAACCATATTAAGACCACCGAAATTTACAACAACGGAGCAATGCTTAATATGAGAAAACTATCCGTTACCGGGGAAGTTATGACGAGAAGTTACTCAGCAGGTCCTACCGATTCAGCAGCATCTGCAACTACCTACGCAACGGGCAGAAAAACCTACAACGGAAGACTAAGTTACTTAAACGGCAAAGAACTTCCAACTATTGCAGAAGATGCAATGCAAGCAGGCAAAAAAGTTGGCATAGTTGCAACTAAGGTTGTAACCGATGCTACTCCCGCAGCATTCCTTGCACATTCTAAGAGTAGAAACAACACCCAAGAAATTGCATCACAAATGGTGGCAAGCAACGTTGACGTACTATTCGGCTTAAACAACGATGAGTTAAAGGCACTAAAGGACACTATCCAAACGGAAAACAGAGATTACTGCACTTCTTTTGAAGAAATTAACGCATCTACTTCAGAAAAGATTTTCGGTCTTTTTGATGAAAGTATTCCAAATATCGGTAGAAATACCCTTGCATCTTTAACCGAAACTGCACTTGATAAACTACAAAACGACAACGGTTTCTTCCTTATGGTGGAAGGCTCAAAAATTGATACTTGCTCACATAGTAACGATATACAAGGCATGATAGATGAACTTAACGCTTTTGACGCAGCCGTTTCTCGTGCAGTTGCTTGGGCAAGGAAAAATGGTAATACCACGGTAATCGTACTTGCAGACCACGAAACGGGTGACCTTAGAATTCCCGATGGCGCAACTGCTGAAGATATTTCAAACGATTGGTTCCATAAAGATGGTCATACCGCTCAAAATATACACTACTTTGCATACGGTGTAGGCGTTGACGACCTACCTGCATTAGTGGACAACACAGACATCCACTACTTCATCAAACAACTTTTAATTTAGATTCTTACTTGGGAGAAATATATGAAAGAATTACTTAACATAACGGTTGGCAATATGCTCGAAACTACCGCAAGTAAATACCCCACCAACCTTGCAGTAAAGTACATTGAAGTTAATTATAAACGCACCTATTATCAATTCAACGCAGAAGTTGATGAAATCGCAAGAGGCCTACTTGGTATGGGCATTAAAGCAGGCGATCACGTTGCAGTATGGGCAACCAACTATCCCGAATGGATGGTACTCTTCTTCGCTACTGCAAAAATTGGTGCCGTACTCGTTACCGTAAACACCAACTACAAGGAAGCAGAACTTGAATATCTACTTTCAAACTCTGATAGTAAGGCACTCTTTATTTGCGACGGCATAAAGGATATTGACTGCGAAAAGCTTATCTACTCCGTTTGCCCCGAGCTTAAAACGTGCAAACCCGGCGAACTTGAAACGGCAAAACTTCCCTATCTAAAGTACGTAGTAAGTTTTGACAACTGGTACGAAGGTATGTTCCATTGGTCACAAGTTCCACACTTCGGTGTGCTCATTAGCGATGAAGAATTCCAAAGAGTTAAAGATGCAGTTAAGCCCGACGACGTTGTAAACATGCAATACACCTCAGGTACCACCGGTTTCCCAAAGGGCGTTATGCTTACCCATAACAACATCGTAAACAACGGCTTAGCCATTGGTGACTGCATGAAGTTCACCGACAAAGATAAACTTTGCATACCCGTTCCATTCTTCCACTGCTTTGGTATGGTTCTTGCAATTATGGCAAGCGTAACTCACGGCACTGCAATGGTTCCCCTACTATGGTATACTCCCATGAAGGTTATGCACGCTATTGAGTATGAAAAGTGCACTGCAGTTCACGGTGTTCCCACAATGTATATAAGAATGCTTGAGCACCGCGACTTCAACCGTTACGACTTCAGTTCACTACGCACTGGCATTATGGCAGGTTCACCTTGCCCCATTAAGGTTATGCAAGACGTAATTGAAAAGATGAATATGAAAGAAATTACCATTACCTACGGACAAACGGAAGCAAGCCCTGCTTGCACAATGACTAGGACCGACGAAACCTTAGAGCATAGAGTTGCAACCGTTGGTAAAGAACTTCCCTTTATGGAAACCAAAATCGTTGATGCAGAAACGGGCGAAGACGTACCTAACGGCACACCCGGTGAGTTCGTAGTTCGTGGTTACAACGTTATGAAAGGTTACTACAAAATGCCCGAAGCAACTGCTGCTGCAATTGACAAAGACGGTTGGCTACACACGGGCGACATCGCAGTAAAGGATGACGACGGCTACTACAAGATTACAGGACGCCTTAAAGATATGATTATCCGTGGTGGTGAAAATATCTTCCCCAAAGAAATTGAAGACTTCATTTACACCCACCCAGACGTTGTTGACGTACAAATCGTTGCAGTACCCTCTGAAAACCTCGGTGAAGAAGCATACGCATTCGTTACCAAGCGCCCAGGTAGCTCAGTTACCCCCAAGGATATCCAAAATTACGTTAAGAACAATATGGCTCGCCACAAAGTTCCCTCCTACGTTGAGTTTATTGACAAGATGCCAATGACTGCAAGTGGCAAAATTCAAAAATTCGTACTTAGGGATATGGCAAAAAAGACTTTGGGTATTGAAAACAACAACTTCGTATTCAAAGACACAAAATAATCTCAAACAAAAAATAAAGAGCAAGATGAAAATTCTTGCTCTTTTTATTGCGTTCAAATTGCGTTTTAAGCCACTCTTGAATTGGCTTTATAAAAACTCGCTATACCTTACTGCTAAGCCGACTATCTCTTCTTCCGTTATCATTCCCTTTCCTATTGCTACCTTATTTATTTTTGTGCTTTTATCTAAAAATTAAAATCAAGGTCTATAACAAATTTGCCGTCTGCTTTATCTTGTTTTAAAACCATTTTTGTTCAATTATTTGCAACTTCCGCTTCTTCTTCAACTTCTTCTTCAACGCCAGCCCCAATCTCATCAAAACTTTTATATTCAACAGCTGATGCTTGCTCAAATTCTAAATAAAATTGATCAGGATTTTCTAATGCGTAATCAACATATTTAGTTGGCGTAAGAGTTTTCGTTATCCCATGCAACTTACTCTGGCCTATATAAACTTTTCCATTGGCAATAACCCTACACTCAGCCTCTGCTTCGTCTCCCACTTTTATGAATGGATTTATCCAAATAAGTTTACTTCCTTCTCCACATCTTTCTTCAATCAAATCGCAAAGTTCTTCATATTTAGTGGCATCCACTCTTTCGACAAGACCTTTTAAAGCATCACGCCTGCCTTTTACGATATCATATTGCTTCTCGGATTCCTCACCTTTTAAGAAGTTAGCCATATCATTAAAATGGTCAAATGCTTCTTGATATGTGGTTGCTTGAAGAGGCTCGTTTGTTTTAATATTATAATAATAATTAATTGGTCTTCCTTGACCTGTTGCATCGGCGTGGCAATGGATTCTTCCATCTGTAGCATTATAAACTAAATCTTGAATGTTTGATATGGTTTCTTCTCTGTTTCCTTGTTGCGCAGCAAGAAGTGCAATTTCCTCTAATTTCGCCAAACATGCTTCTTTATATTCGGCTTCGGTTGTTGGCACAACTGGGTCCACTGGGTCAACTGGATCTACTGGATCAATTGGGTCCACTGGGTCAACTGGATCTACTGGAACGTCAGGTGTGTCTGGAGTTGGTTGTTTTCCCGTTGTTTGATCTGTATTTGTATATTTTGGTGGATTATATGTGTTTTGAACAAATTCTTTAATTCCATTACATGCAGTTAAGCAAACCATTTGCACAAGAGCAATTACTGCAACCAAAACTCCTGCAATTGTTTTTTTTCCGTTCATAATTCCTCCGACGTTAAATTTTAATAACCTATATCACTGAATTCGTACTTATCAAAAAGTACTAACGTTACCACCTCGTTTACTACGAAATAGGAATATGCTCCTATATTTATAATATAGCATAGGTAAGAATTGAATGCAATACCCCTTTCAATTAGTAATTGTCAATTTAAAAAAGCCAGTCATTTGACTGGCTTAAAACGTGTTATAGTATTGAATTTAAGGTTTCTCAATTGAAAACTCTTCTTTCAGAAGGTTTACCGTTAAAGTGTAAGCACCTCTTTTGATTTCAAGCATACTGCCGTAGGCGTTAATTTCTACACCTGCAAGTGAAAATTCCTTGTGGATACTACCAAGCATCTTGTAGTGGGAAAGTAACTCTTCGTTTTGGTTATTCCACTCGTAAGGACGTCTGTTTATGGGGTCTTCAAAGCCTTGCATTCCTATTTCATCGCCATAGTAAACGGTAGGAATACCGGGGAGGAAATACTGCAAGCAAGAGG
>JAZQVF010000113.1:0-4142 GCA_045631675.1 Candidatus Stercoripulliclostridium sp. | reverse complement strand
CATCAACACCTTGTTTGAAGGCGAAGTATACGAATGTAACCTTATTGAAGAAATAAGTGGCAAGGCAAACCTTGAAAACCTAACCTTCAAACCGTTTGAAATCAAGACCTTCATTATAAAGTAAGAATAGCAAATGGATTTAACGGAAAAGGAAGTTCAATCAAATTACGTTTACAAAGGTAGAATATTAAACCTTAGAGTTGACGAAGTGGAAATCCCCGACGGCTCCCATTCTTATAGGGAATACGTTGAGCATAAAGGGGGCGCAAGCATACTTGCAGTTGATGAAGAAGGCTACGTCTACCTTGTAAAACAGTATAGATATGCTTATAGGGAAGCAATACTTGAAATTCCCGCAGGCAAACTTGAAGAGGGCGAAGAGCCTATCAAAACGGCTGAGCGTGAGTTAAGGGAAGAAACGGGGCTTGAAGGTAAAATTGAGCCTTTTGGACTTCTTTATCCTACGCCTGCCTATACCAACGAGCCACTTCACGTTTTTCTTGCAACAGACTTGAAGAAGGTGGGAAGTAAACTTGATGAAGGCGAGTTTTTGGACGTAATAAGGATGCCTTTTGAAGAGGCACTTGCACTCGTAATGAGTGGCGAAATTAAAGATAGCAAAACGGTATACGCAATTTTAAGGTATGCCATAAAAGAAAATAAAGGAGTTTTATGAGACTTATAATTGTAGGCGCTGGAAAAATTGGTGCAACACTCGTAGACAAACTTTCAAAAGAAAAACACGACGTCATTATCATAGATAAGGACGCCAAAATCGTAGAGCAAATAGTTAATCGCTACGACGTAATGGGTATATGCGGAGGCGGTGCCGACCGTATGATACTTGAAGAAGCAGGCGTACAAGAAAGTGATTTCGTAATTGCTTGTACTTCTCGCGATGAACTCAACATTCTTTGTTGTATGCTTGCAAAGAAACTTGGCGCAAAGCATACCATTGCTCGTGTTAGAGACCCCGAATATTTTATGGAAATGGAGTATATGAAAGGGGAACTTGACCTTGATATGTGGTTTAATCCCGAACAAAGGACTGCACACGAAATTGCAAATATACTTGCATTCCCAACGGCAACCAACGTAGAAACCTTTGCAGACGGTGCTGCAGTTATGATTGAGTTTAAGGTTAGAAAGGAAAACCCCATGATTGGAAAATCAGTTATGGAGATAATGCGTGACTTTGAAGTTAAAGCGCTCTTTAGTTTGGTAATTAGAGAGGGCAAGGTTTTCATTCCACGTGGCGACTTTATAGTTGAAGAAGGCGACGTAGTACACGTAACTGCAAGTGAGCAAGGTATCACTCAATTTTCCAAGAAAATGCAAGCGTTTAGAAGACGCGCAAAGAGCGTATTCATAGTAGGTGGTGGTAAAATTGCTTACTACCTTGCAAAGGAACTTATTGAAAGAAGAGTTGCCGTAAAGATTATTGAAAAAGATGAAGAGAGATGTGAATGGCTAAGTGAAGAATTACCCGAAGCAATCGTACTCAACGGCGACGGCACCGACCACGAAGTGCTTGATGAAGAAGGACTTGATAAGTGTAACGCAGTGGTAACCTTGACGGGTATGGACGAGGAAAACGTAATCGTTTCCCTTTATGCAACGAGAAAAAAGGTGGCAAAGGTAATAACGAAAGTTGACCGTCCTACCATTGGACAAATGGTTTCACACTTAGGACTTGACTCCGTCTTAAGCCCAAGAACGGTTATTGCATCGTCTATCGTAAGATTTATTAGAGAAACCACTGCAGAGGGTAATTCACGTATCAATCAACTCTACAAAGTAAACGACAAGGTAGAAGTGCTTGAATTTACCGTTGCAAGTGATTTTGAACACTTGAACGTACCACTTAAAGATCTTAACATAAAGAAGAATTATCTTGTAAACGGCATCGTTAGAGATAGGGAATTCATCATTCCAAAGGGCGATACGACCTTCTTAGAAGGGGATGAAGTACTCGTTGTAACAACGGAAAAAAACGTAAGCGGTCTTGACGATATAATTAGATAACTATGAACTATAAAGCAGTTGTAAACGTTTTAAGTAGAATATTACTTTTAGAAGGAGTGTTGATGCTCTTTCCTGTAATTGTAGACTTAATCTACAAAGAAGGAATGTGGCTATCATTTTTAATACCAAGTCTCTCTTTGTTCTTAATTAGTATCCCAATTCTTATTTTCTTGAAACCCAAAGATACTATGTTATATGCAAGAGAAGGCTTTGTAATAACGGCTCTTGCTTGGGTAATGATATCGCTTATAGGCGCACTACCTTTTTTTGTTAGTGGACAAATACCACGTTTTATTGACGCCTTTTTCGAGTCCGTTTCTGGTTTTACTACAACGGGTGCAAGCATATTACAAGACGTAGAAATACTCTCACACGCAATGCTTTTCTGGCGCTCTTTCACCCATTGGATAGGTGGTATGGGAGTGCTTGTTTTCGTACTTGCATTCTTGCCTACTCAAGATGGAAGTAGCATTCATATTTTGCGTGCGGAAAGTACTGGACCTAACGTTGGTAAATTAGTTTCCAAAATGCAGTTTACTGCTCGCATACTTTATGCTATCTACGCAGCGTTGACCTTCCTTTGTTTCATTTTCTTGGTTGCAGGCAAGATGCCGGTATTTGATGCAATATGCAATGCAGTGGGTACTGCAGGCACCGGTGGTTTTGGTCTATATAATTCTTCAATTGCCTACTATAACAACACCTATTTTGAAATGGTGATTGCAGTGTTTATGTTCATTTTCGGCATAAACTTTAACGTATTCTACCTAATTCTAATTGGCAGAATAGGCGACGTATTCAAAATGGAAGAGTTAAGGGCATACTTTATAATAGTAGTCGTTGCCGTATTCGTAATAGCACTTGATATAATGCACCTATACGAAAACTTTGGACAAGCAATGAGATATTCATTCTTCCAAGTAACGACCATCATTTCCACGACCGGATATTCTACTGTCGACTTTGATGCATGGCCTACTTTTGCTAAAGTTATAATCTTTATGCTTATGGTAGTAGGCTCATGTGCAGGCTCAACGGCGGGTGGATTTAAGATTTCAAGAATGATTATTCTTTCTAAGTCCTCTATAACCGATATGCGCAAAATGCTTAACCCACGTCAAGTAGTTAAAACACACCTTGACGGAGAAGTGCTCAGTGAAAATACCATTCGTAACACCAAGACCTATCTTGTTGGTTACGTTGGCATAATTGTTATATCCACTCTGCTTATATCCATAGAAGGCTATGGTGGCTTTGAAACTAACGTATCAGCGGTTGTTGCCTGTTTTAATAACATAGGACCGGGGTTTGAAATGGTTGGTCCTACGATGAATTATTACGGATACTCCATATTTAGTAAGATAATTCTATCGCTTGATATGCTTGCAGGCAGGTTGGAGATATTCCCATTGTTGTTGTTATTCTCACCACGTACTTGGCGCAAGATATAAAACGCGTTATTTAGGCGAACAACTTTGTCAAAGCACCCATTTCTCTCGGTCGTTTACTTCAAGTAAAGTCCCGTCAAGAAATGGGTGCTTTTTCGCGTTCTTCATCCTAACTAACGCGTTTTATCTAAACTTCGTTAAAGAGATAACAAACTCAAACTTAATAAATCCTTGTTTGCGCAATGCAATGAAGCAAAGCCAATTTCGCATTTCGCACTTCGCATTTCGCATTTTAATAGTTCCTGCTTGCAAACTTAATTGCGTGCCAATAGGCACTTTAATTCGTTTACTTGCTAACTCTACTCTTTTATGTTAACATAAAAATATGAACGGCATAATTTTAATTAACGCATTTTCAGGTATAGGTGAGCATCAAGCAAAAAGACTAAACGAAGAGTTTAGTGCTTTAGGCTACGACGTACCAATCGTTAGAAATTTGCCACAAGACATTCCCGATAACATAGATTTTTGTATTTTCCTTGATAAAGATATCTATACTGCAAGAGCGTTGGAAAACAAGGGTGTAAGGCTTTTTAATAGTGCTAAGTCAATTGAACTTTGCGACGATAAAATGCTAACTTACCTTGCTCTTCAAGGCAAAGTCAACGAGCCACTTACTATCTCTTATTCATTTACCTATTTAGAAAGTGAAGTTAGGGAAGAAGAACT
>JAZQVF010000112.1:0-5360 GCA_045631675.1 Candidatus Stercoripulliclostridium sp. | reverse complement strand
GAATCTGCCGTCCTTACGAATGAGTACGTCGTCAAAGTAGATTTCACCACCACCGTATTCGGGAGTTTGAATGAGAACAAGGTCCCAGTGTACTGCTGAAACGTTACCGTTGTCGCAGTCTTCATAGCAACTACCGGGTGTGAAGTGGATAGAGCCTGCGATCTTCTCATCAAAGAGAATGTCGCCCATAGGATTATTGATGAATGGGTTTACACCGAGTGCAAATTCGCCAACGTAGCGAGCGCCTTCATCGGTGTCAAAAATAGCGTTTACTGCTTTGGTATCGTTTGCAGTAGCATTGATGATTTTACCATCTTTGAACTCAAGACGAACGTCTTTGAATTCAATGCCGTTTTCAACGCTTGGTGCATTGTAGTGAATATAACCGTTTACGGAATTCTTTACGGGTGCAGAGTAGATTTCGCCATCTGGAATATTCATATGTCCTGCACACTTCTTAGAACCGATACCTTTAATTGAGAAGGTAAGGTCGGTATCAACTGCAGTAAGACGTACCTTATCAGTCTTGTTAAGAAGTTCTTCAAGAGCGTCCATAGCCTTATCCATCTTTGCATAGTCAAGGTTACATACGTTAAAGTAGAAGTCTTCAAATGCTTCAGTGGACATTCTTGCTTGTTCTGCCATACCTTCGTTTGGATAACGAAGAACAACCCACTTGGTTTGTGCAACTCTTAGTTCGTGATGAACGTGATGTGAGTAAATACGGTTGTAAATGGACATCTTTTCAGGGTCTACGTCGCTTAATTCATAGCAGTTGTTGCCACCACGAATACCGATATATGCATCCATTTCTGCCATACGAGCGCCGTCATATTTTGCCATAAGGGTTGCAAGTTCTTCACTCATACCCATACGGATAGCACGTGCAACGCGATTGTCTTCCATATGTACGAAGGGTAGACCACCAACTTTGTATACTTCCTTAACGATTGCGTTAACGAGCACATAGTCTATGCCTCTTGCTTCAATGAGAATTTTTTCGCCCTTTTGAAGGTTACAAGAGTAGTTTACGAGTACGTTTGCTAATTTTTCAATTCTTTGATCAACCATTTGTCTTTCCTTTATATCAATGTTTATTTTTCTTCTTTCTTTTTGCGTTCACGCTTTACGGGGTAAACGAGATTTTCCTTCTTAGGAGCAATCATTACGTTATAGTACATTGCAGCGTCTGCCTTAGCCATTTCAAGGTCCATATCTACGCAGAAACCACACTCTTTTGGAGTTGCAGCAGGAATTTCGCCTTCGTAATCGGAAACAAAATCAAAAGTGCGTTCAATTAGCGGAAGAATGTCTTGAGAGTCAAGATCGCCTGCCATAAGAAGATAGAAACCAGTCCTGCAACCCATAGGTCCAAAATAGATTACATGGTTTCCCCACAAAGAATCGTTACGGAGATAAGTTGCAATAATATGCTCTAATGCGTGAATAGAGCCCGTGGTCATAACTTCATCGTGATAAGGACGCTTCATTCTAATATCAAAGGTAGTAATACAATTTGAACCAAGGTAGTCCTTTCTTGATACGAACAAACCAACCTTTAGTTTAGTGTGATCTACCTTAAAACTTGCTACGTTAGAGGTGTCGAGTTCCATAGTGTTCTCCTAAAATAATAATCATACATGATTATTGTACTACAAAACACTCTCCATTTCAAGTATATTTTTTTTCTTTTTTATCGTCTATGAGAAGTATACTTAAGTCGGTTAACCTTTTTGCAAAGGGAATTAGGATGAGCGTAGAGCCTAAATTGAAAACTATATGGAAATATGCAATTACCATTGAAGGGGAAAAATGGGATAAAATTTGTGTTACCTTTTTACCAAACACAATAGTAAGTGGCAAAAATATTAGTACCCCTAAGGCATTGAAAAGAAGATTGATAAGAGCAGTACGCTTTGCGTTTACACTACCACCTAAAGATGCAAGAAGCGCAGTTGCGCAAGAGCCTACGTTGCCACCCATAATAAGATAAAACGCACAACTAAGTGGCATAACCCCAAGATAAGAAAAGGTGATTACTATGCCTGTAAGAGCAGATGAACTTTGTATGATTGAAGTAAAAATCGCACCTAAAACGAGAAGAATAAAGGGACTATTAAGGTCGTAAAATATGGAACGGAATTGAGGAAATTCAGCAAGGGATAAAGATGCAGTTTTAATTAAATTAAGACCTATAAACATCAGCCCTAACGAAGCAACTATCCACCCTATTGAAATAGCCTTTTCTTTATTGAATGCCATAAAGATAAAAGCACCCACAAAGGTCATAAAAGCAAAAATCTCCCCTATAGGAAGATAGTTAAAAGAAATTATGAGCGCCGTAAAAGTAGTCCCTACGTTAGCACCCATAATGATACAAGTTGCTTGAAGAAGAGTTATAAGACCACTATTAACGAGAGATACGAGAATTACCGTCGTAGCAGAAGAACTTTGTAAAACGGCAGAACTTCCAACACCTACCCCTATTGACATTAGTCTTGAAGAGCCAAGTTTTTTAAAAAGTTCTTCCACTCGCCCACCTGCAACCATTTGAAGGTTGTTAGAAACAAGTTTCATCCCAACAAGAAAAGTGCCTATTCCTGAAAAAAGAGAAAGTATGCTTTGAAACATATAATAGTATACGTTTATGCATAACGAAATATGAATTACAATAGTATAGGCAGTGTTTAGTATACTAAACTTCTCATTAAAGGAAACCATAATTAGTAAAACGATACGATATGAGTTGGTCATCTTTTCCGATACACTTTCTTTTTCCCACGGTTATTCACTTTCAATAAAAAAGCACGGATTTCTCCGTGCTTTTTATAGTTTTCATACTCGTTCTCTAAACCTTATTTAACTTCTCTTTCTAATAGGTAGCAAGGATATAGACGAATGTCGTAGTTATAGGATTCATCAAGTAGTACGGGGTACTTGAAGTTTTCATCTACGTACCAACCGATGAAGGTGTAGGTGTAGGTTACGTTGCCGTTAACGTAGGTAATCTTACCATAGTTGGGGCCTGCAGAGTTTACGCAGGTAATGCCACTTTGTGACTTGAATTCGTATACGGGAACGTTATTCCACTTTTGGCTTGAAGTACCTGCTACGGGGTAAACGGCAGGTGAACCAACACTTTGACAACATGCATCGCCGATTTCATCGGAAGTTCCAAGAGTTTCGGTGGTGCAAGCATCGTCTGCCCTGTAGGTCATCTTATATGCACTTTGTGCTTTAGATGCAGTTGAAGTAATGCTGGTTACGGTATTGATTGCGCCGTAGAACTTGGTAGGATCAATGAAATCACTTTCGTTGATTGCCTTGAAGGTTACAACTGCTTGACCTGCCATGTAACGAAGAACTACTTCGTGGTTATCAAGTAGACGTGAAAGTGCCCAGTTGGTATCGTATTCTTCAGTACACTTGGAGTGGTTTGCACCGTTTGCAGTATCCTTACAGGGTTCGTCAATATCTGAACCACAAGAGTAAATCTTACGGATAAGGGTATCTTCAAAATACTTATCTACGTGCTTAGTGTTGCTTGAACTATTGTATGCGTGGTAGTCTTCTGCAAGAGTGGTCTTGATGTTGCTCTTTACGCCGTTCCAGTCAGCATTAGATGCTGCGTTTACTTGGTCGTTAGCAGTACCGATGGAGTAGTTAGCATCAAGGTTGATGAACTTAGCATCGTTTCTGCCTGCATCTTCTTCAAGGTCAAAGTATGCTTTCTTTTGCCATTCTTGAATTGCAACGTTGTTGTTTGCAATGTCAGTATATCTTATGCCGTTTACTGCAAGGTATCTATCAATTGAGAGATAGTAGGTAACTTCATCTTTCTTTGCTGCTTGAATGGAGCGAATAGAGTCTGCAGAATAAGAACGGATTTGATATTGTAGAGCCTTAGTTAGGTCTGCATTGGTGATAGTTTCGTGGTTGATTGCAAAGTCTTGGCTCTTGAGTTGAACGATTTCATATTCAACCTTCCTAATCTTGTAAGGTTGAAGTTCTTGAGCATCTTCAGTAAGGCTATTCCATGCCTTTGCCTTAGCATTTGCGTTAAGAACGGTCTTATCGTCCTTGGTGTATAGCCAGTTTACGTCTGAAAGTTTTAAGGTTGATTCAAGGCCGGTAGCGCAACCATCTTGCATTTCACTTGCATAAGAAAGGTTTCCGCCTACCTTGCTGAGGCCGTCCTTGTATTGACCGGTAGCCTTAGAGTTACCGATATCCTTAGTTGCACCGCCCTTGTAAACTTCAAGGTCCTTTTCTTCTTGGATATCTTGGAAGGTTAGTTGAACGTTGTAATATTTTTGATAACAAGCATAGGAGTAGCGATATGCTTCTTGGTATTGTCTTCTGTCATAGTTACGATAACGAAGTGCCTCTGCATCGGTTTCAAACCATGACTTGTGGTTTAGTTCAAGGAAGTCTTGATATTCAGTTACCTTACCGATACGAGTGTTATCTACCATCTTAGTATCATCAAATACGCCGTAGTCGCGCTTTTGATATTGATAGTAGTAACCATAAAGGCTCATCATTAAAGGCTTGCTAACTGCTTTATAGGTATTGGTGTTGAATTTGGTTGCATTTTCGTCCATGAAAGCAAGGAAATAACTTAGAGTTTCATAGTCAAACATTTCTTCGCGAACGTAGTCTTCAAATTCAATGGTTGCATCCTTTTCAAAGTTGTAAGCAGGAATCATAACGTCGTTGATGATTTTGATTGCATAACTTACAAGTTCAATTGCACAACGTGCAAATTGGTCTGCTTCATCTTCAAAGATGTCAAAGATTTCGCCGTAAATCTTTCTCTTTTTACGGTTGATTGCATCTTGAACTTCTTCTTCAGTTTCAAAGATGTGGTCTGCGTAAGAAGTATCGTCTTCGTATGCGTCAAAGTCATCGTAGATTTCTTGAAGTTCATCAAGTTGAGCATAGTCTTCAAGAGCGCTTGCCTTACCCTTTTCGTATACGTAACCGGTACCTTTACCACGATTTTCGTATTCTTCGTCGTCACGGGTGATGTACTCAACAACGCCGTCCGTTCTCTTTTCTTCTACACGTGCTTCACTCATTCTTGTGATGAATTCTTCAGCAGTTGCATAAACGAAAATTCTTTGAACGGTGTTTGCGCTTTCGTCATCAAGCCAGTTGCCTTCAACGTCAAAGTAGCCTACGTTAGATTGTCTCTTTTCAGTGTCAGGATCGTCAATAGATGCTGCCCATGCACCGAAAGATACGTAAAATTCCTTCATGGCTTCTGCCGTTTGAGGCCAGTCGGTAGGATCGCCACTATCAAGCCAGTCAATTCTTTCTTCATCTTGCTTGTCTTCAAGTTTTTGAGTCCACTTGGT
>JAZQVF010000111.1:0-3028 GCA_045631675.1 Candidatus Stercoripulliclostridium sp. | reverse complement strand
CTTGATATTAAGATTATATCACTAAATCTCCCCATTTTCAATAGCAAAATTACTTTAATTGCGTATGGACAAAATGGCTCTTTTATAGTATAATTCTTATATATTGCATTTTACGGAGGACGATATGTCAAATTATATTATCACCTATGACGTTGGAACTACCGGTATTAAAACTTGTTTGTTTGACGTAGGCGAAACCATTGAACTTAAAGCAAGCGCAATGGAAGGCTATAAACTTTACGTTTTAGAAAATGGTGGCGTAGAGCAAGATACCAACGAATGGTGGAATGCAATGTGCGTAACTACCAAGAAGATATTTGCAAATTATCCCGTTGACCCAAAGGAAATTCAAGGTATATCATTCTGCTCACAAGCACAAGGTTTAGTGCTTGTTGACGAAGATTGCAAGCCTATTAGAAGGGCAATGAGTTATATGGACCAACGTGCTAAGGAAGAAATCAAAAAGGGTATGGCACACGGTTTACAAATTGCAGGCGCAAACGTATTCAAACTTTTGAAGTCCTTGTATTATACTGGAGCAGTTGCAGCATCGGTAAAGGACCCCGTATGGAAGTATAAGTGGGTAGAGGCAAACGAGCCTGAAAACTTCAAGAGAGTATACAAATGGTTAGACGTTAAGGAGTTTTTAATCTCACAATGCACCCACAAGTGCATTATGACTGCAGACTCTGCATTCGGTACCCTTATTTACGACATTCGCAAGGATACCTGGTCCAAGCAAATGTGCAAAATGCTTGGCGTTGACACCAAACACCTTGCTCCCATTATGAAGAGCACCGACTGTGTTGGTTTGGTAACGGAAGAAGCAGCAAACGACCTTGGCTTGGCAGTGGGTACTAAGGTATTCGGCGGCGGTATGGATGCAGCGCTCATAGGCGTAGGCGCAGGTGCAACTGAACTTGGCGACACCCATATTTATAGTGGTACTTCCGGTTGGGTAGGCACCGTAGTAGGAAAGTCAATGGTAGATACTTCTGCTATGATTGCAGCAACCGTAGGCGCAGAAAGTGGTAAATATAACTACTTTGCAGAAATGGAAACTTCAGGAAAGTGCTTGGAATGGGTTAAAAACCACCTTGCTCTTGACGAAATCGGCATTTACCTCAAGACTACAAACGTAACGGAAAGTGAAGATATTGAAAAGAAATACACCTCTCTTTACGATTATATGACTGAAGTATGCAACACCATTCCCGCAGGATGTGGTGGAGTAATCTTCACTCCTTGGCTACACGGCAACCGTTGTCCCTTTGAAGACCCTAACGCAAGGGGAATGTTCTTCAACATTAGTTTGGAAACGGGCAAGACGGAACTCATTCGTGCCGTACTTGAAGGCGTATGTTTCCACCAAAGATGGATGCTTGAAGCAGAGGCAAAGAAAGCAAATGTTAGCGATGCTATCCGTTTTGTAGGTGGTGGCGCACTTTCTAACTTTACTGCTCAACTCCTTGCCGACATCACGGGCCACGTAGTAGAAGTTGTAAAAGACCCACAAAACGTAGGTGCAGTAGGTGCTTGTGCTTGCGTAGCGGCAGGCTTAGGTCTAATTGAAAGCGTTTCTAAGGTAAAAGACTATATTTTAGTAGAAAAGACCTTCACACCAAACCTTGAAAACAAGGCTATATACGACAAGAACTTTGAAGTATTCAAGCAACTTTATAAGTCAAACAAAAAGAATTACGCACTTTTGAATAAATAAGCATCGTTAAAAAGAAATCGCCCCAAACGGGGCGATTTTATTTTATCATTTATTAAATATTTTATAGTTTATCGCTAAGGTTGTCCAAAAGTTCAAGTTCGTGTAGTTCAATTAAACCTTTGTCTGCTTGGTTTGCAAGGTCGGGGGTGATGGGTAGTCTTGCAATATTCTTAATGCCGTACTTGTTTGCAATTTCTTCAAGGTTGCTCTTTCCAAAGGGATAATGCTTTTCGCCACACTTATCACATACGAAGTAGGACATATTTTCAACGATACCAACGATAGGAACGTTCATCATATTTGCCATCTTAACTGCCTTTTCAACAATCATACTTACAAGGTCTTGTGGGCTTGTAACGATAATGATGCCATCAAGTGGTAGGCTTTGGAATACGGTTAGTGGAACGTCACCTGTTCCTGGGGGCATATCAACGAACATAAAGTCTACGTCACCCCAAACTACGTCGGACCAAAATTGCTTTACGGTACCTGCAAGTACGGGTCCACGCCAAACGACGGGACTCGTTACGTCTTCAAGAAGAAGGTTGATGCTCATAACCTTAATGCCCGTTTTGGTTACAACGGGAAGGATGTTGTTTTCATCCATAGCTTCTGCCATTTCCTTCAAACCGAAAGCCTTTGGAATGGAAGGACCCGTGATATCTGCATCAAGAACAGCGGTTTCATAACCACGTCTTCTTGCGTTTACTGCAAGGGTGGAGGTTACGAGAGATTTACCAACACCGCCTTTACCACTAACGATGCCGTAAACCTTTTTAACCTTTGAAAGAGAGTTCATAGGAGCTTCAAATTCATTTTTTGGCTTTTGAGCTTGCGCTTTGGAAGGGCAATTCAAACCACAAGTGCTACAATCGTGCGTGCATTCGCTCATATTTATACTTCCTTTTTTAAATTATGAATACCTTAACGCTTCTTGCTTTAATTTCACCACTTAGGAGCTCGTCCTTAGTTGCGGGAGTGCCGTCAATAGCGTTCAATATGTCGCCATTACTATTATAGTCTATATAGCTTTCATTTTCAAATATATTTTCTTTGAAAATATAATTTTTGGTGCTATCGGTCTTGTTGAAATAGCAAATAGCAGTTTTTCCGTTTTGGAGGGGACGTACGAGTGCGTCTATATCGCCCTTTACAATGCGTTTTGCTTGCTTGCCGAGTGCGTCTTGGTCAATGGCAATAAGGTGCTTGTTGGAGATAATCTTTAAGATATCTTCACCCATACTTCTTAGGTCGTTGCCGAGAAGTAGGGGAGAGGCCATCATGCACCAAAGGGCAAAGTGTGCTTCG
>JAZQVF010000110.1:0-2924 GCA_045631675.1 Candidatus Stercoripulliclostridium sp. | reverse complement strand
TACCCTTAAAAGTCAATTCGCTAATTACGTCAACGGAATTAGGTACGGAAAGATCGGTTATTGCGTTCTTTCCCCTAAAAGTCTTATATAAGCCGACTACGGGAATGCTATCTATCGTATCAGGTACGTTTACTATGGTTTCAGTACCAAAATAGTCGGTAAGGACTGCCTTGCCGTTTCTTGCGAAATAACGATAATCACCACTTGTAACTCTTCCTTGTCCGTAGGTGATTTCGTATCCCCTTTCACTTTGTGAACGATCCCAATCTCCACTCCAACCGGAAAGGTCTTCTTCATCTCCTTCAACGGTGATTTTAAGAGTGCTACGACATCCGTCAAAAATTGCTTCGCCCACTCCTAACGTGGTAATAGGTAAGGTTGCTTTCGTTAGTGAATATACGTTTTTGAATGCGTACCTATCAATATTGTAAAAACCAACGGGAAGTACTGCTTCAGTGATTGCAGTTGATTCAAATGCGTTTGCTCCTATGGTTTTTAAGTTTTCAGTAAAATTGAATTGAGTTAAGGTTATAACGTTTCTAAATGCGCTTGCACCAATATTTTCTAAACTCGTAGGCACTACGACGCTAACGAGATAAGGATTATTTTCAAATAGTCCTTGTGCAAGATTTTTAACGCCATCGGGAATGGTAAAGGTAGTTGATTCCAATGCATCGGAATAGAAAATCATATCAACCTTACTCTTAGAGTAAATTACACCGTTTTCCGCCTCAAAGTTCTCGTTTCCGGAAGAAACAATGATATTGGTAAGTTTTACGCATCCGTCAAAGGTGGTTGATTCCATACTCTTTAGAGCGTTTGGAATGGTTACGTCGTTAAGTTTTACTGCACCTTTAAAAGCATTTGTTCCTAAAGTTTCAAGCGTCAAAGGTAGCGTAACGTTTTCAAGTTCTATGCAGTCTTTGAATGCGTTTCTTGCAATTTCCTTAATGCCGTCGGACAAAGTAACGTTTGTGAGCGCCCTGCAACTTTCAAAAGTAGAATCGGGAATGGTCGTTAGCGTTGCAGGCATTAGTACGTTGTTTAGTTTCAAACAATTCTTGAATACGGCACTACCAAGTTTGGTTAAACCGTTAGTACCCGTTACGGTAGTCAACTCAACACAACCACTAAATGCGTGGTTTGCGAGTTCTACTACGTTAGAGTGCATAGTTACGCTAACGAGATTTACCGCGTTAAGGAAGGTTTGCACACCTATCTTAGTAACTCCATTTGGAATGGTAACTGAAGTTATATCCTTACAACCTTCAAACGCTCTTTCTCCTATTGCTGTAAGCGCTAAGGGAAGATTAAAGTTTTCAAGTTCCGTACAACCCGTAAATGCGCAAGCGCCTATTTCCGTTATTACGTTATCACTTGGTATGGTTAGCGTTTCAAGAAGTTTAGCACCATAAAATGCGTATGCAGGTATGGTGGGTATCTTGTTTGATAGAGTCGCGGAAGTTAGCGAAGTGTTATTATAGAATGCGTATGCACCAAGAGAAGTCAAGGTGCTTGGGAGTACGATTTCCGTAATCTTTGCATTATTGTAGAATGCCTTTTCACCTATACTCTTTACACCCTCGTCAATAACTACCGACCTAAGGTTAGTACAGCCTGAGAAAGCCTCTTTGCCTATGCTTTCTACCTTTGAGCGCACGCGTACGCTTGAGAGTGCAACACAACCATAATAGGCACCATCACCTATTGAAGTCATATTTTCATAAATATTTGCATATTGGAGTGAAGTGCATCCGTAGAATAGGTTTTTGGAAATTTCAGTAATACCAAGTGGTAATTGAACGTTTTTGAGTGAAGTGCATCCACTAAACGCGCCTTCACTTATGGTAGTTATGCCACTAATTAACTTAACTTCGCTCAAATTAGTGCAACCACTAAAAGCATATTTACCAATGGTAGTATAGGAAGAGTTGTCTGGGAAAGTAACACTCTTTACGCTTTTGTTGTCCTTAAAAAGTTCATCCCCTATTGCCGTTATCTTAACTCCGTCTATTTTTTCGGGTAAAGTTATAGTGGCGGCGGTTTGACCTGCCTTGCTTAGACTCGTTATGGTTGAGCCGTTCCTTACAAAGTAAGTGGTACTATCAACGGGAGTCCACTTAGCGTATACCACTATGCTACGCGTAAGTTTGTAGTCCTTAGTGAATTCTACGGTGTAAGCCGTATCAAGGAACCAACCTCCAAAGTTATAATCTTGACGGGTAGGTGGGGCTGGCAGTTCAAAAGCAACGCCTTCTTTAACTCTAAGACCCATAACCTCAGAGCCACCTTGTGAGTCAAAGGTAATGGTATATTGGTTGGGCATACTCTCAACGAGTTTAATGAAATGAGCGTATACGGTAATGTCGTTGATAACTGCAGTAGTTGAAAGATATGGTTGTGTCCATACGTCCTTGTCAAGATACCATCCGTCAAAGGTATAGCCCGTTTTTACGGGTACGCTTGGAAGGGTTAAAGTACCACCCTTTTTAACTTCACTCGTATGATAGGTTTGTCCGTCAACGTCAAAAGTAACGGTAAAAGTAGCGTTGGTACAACTTGCCAACACCAAAACTAATAAAACTAATATTAAAATTGTAGGTAGTATTCTTCTACGCATAGTACTCCTATTTATCCCTCGCGTATAATTATAATACGCGCGTGTGCAAATGTCAACATAGGAGAATATGCAAATTTATGGTATTGACAACTAAAATATCTAAAATAAAAGGAAAAATTAAAACCACCCGAAGGTGGCTTTAAAATTAGCAACTAAATTCAGTATTGTTGCACTTAGGGCAAGGGGGCATTTTGTCATACTTGCCAAGACTTACTTCGGTACCACAGTTGGTACAATTGTAACTACCTGAGCCGGGCTTTTCGCCAGTTTTAACGATACAATCTTTCATACTATTTCCTCCTAC
>JAZQVF010000109.1:0-5563 GCA_045631675.1 Candidatus Stercoripulliclostridium sp. | reverse complement strand
TTGATTTTCATAGGGCTAACTTCAGTGCCATCTCCACCAAGCGCTTGTGGTACTATTTCCATTGCAACAATGCCACCACCTACGAAAACTACCGATAGTGCAACTATAAGTAGCACCGCCATAAGTTCAATAAAGTTGGGTTTTTTAGAGCGTGGTACTACTATGCTATTACCCTTTTTCTTCGGTGTAATATCGTGTGTTAGTTTGTAAAGTTTGCTAATTCTCTCTACGTCGGTATGTTTGTTGATAAGCGTTCTTGCACCCTCGCTATCATCTACTATAACTGCCATTTCAACGGGGGATACTATTTGTCCGTTAACGTAGTATCTTAAGGACTTTCCAGCCTTCTTTTTGAAAGAAACGTAGTCCTCAAAATCTTCTTCAATTTCAATGTAATCAGTTATTCCTTTAAGGACAACCTCATATCTTCTAATAACTTTATTTGCGCCGTAGAGATAGGCAAGGGAAAGGAAGGGGAATCTTCCAAAACGCAAACGGAAAAGATCCTTTGTGTAAAGGAGTTTTTCTAGTGTTTTAACGTCGTCGCTTATTATGGCGAGCCTTATCTCTCTTGCCTTACTTAGCATTATTTCTTCTTGATTTTAACCTTTCTATTTTCTGCCCAATTGTCAAGTAGATCGTAAAGTAGCGTTTCGTTTACGTCGTTTTTTTCAATAATTTGTTTAAGTAGTTTGTTGGTTTCTTTGTAGGTTGAAGTAAGTTCTTCAATAGAGCCTTTTTGGTTGGATATGTTTTTCATAAGGGCTTCCGAGCCACTCTTTACGGCATTGATTTTTTGGTTGGAGTCGGCAACTTTC
The DNA here is from genome assembly GCA_045631675.1 of Candidatus Stercoripulliclostridium sp. Taxonomy (GTDB): domain Bacteria; phylum Bacillota; class Clostridia; order Christensenellales; family DTU072; genus Stercoripulliclostridium_A. The sequence continues at coordinate 4,745 of JAZQVF010000109.1, read as the reverse complement.
TCTGCAACGTCTTTGTTTATGAATTCATTCATCCTTCTTACGTTATCGTCGTAATTTTCAAGAGTTTTTTGAAGTTCTTTTACGTTGTAACTTTTGCGTTTTTCATCAAGGATGCTTTCAAGTTTTCCAAGTTGAGTTTCCGCCTTTGTTTCAAGAGCAGAAATTCCTTCCAGTTTGTCTGCAACTTTTTCAACGGTTGTGAGAAGTTTGGAAATATCTTCAGTGTACTTTCCCGACATACGCAAAAATTTATCTATTTGCGTAGAAAGGTCGCTTGCTTTTTCTGCTTGAGAAGAAAGCGTTCTATATATCTTGTCAAGACTGCCACGAGCATCTCCGGAAAAGGCTTGGTTGAGCCTATCAAGATCGCTTTGTACACCCGAGTAAGTTGCGATAAAATCATTCAAATTGCTTTGAATAGGTGTTAATAAATCACGATAGTTTTTGAAGGTTTCAATAAGTATTCTTACTTCGTTTTGTTCCATTACCTTTTCTCCTTAATTGCCCTTAGGGCGAGACTAATGCTCTTTTCCCTTTCTTTTAATTCTTTAACGTCTCTGTTGAGAGTGTCTATGATGAGTTTCTTTGCAAGGTCGTTTCCCTCAAGGTCGGTGTAAAACCTTGCTATTTCATAGTTTAACGAGTCGCCTTCTTCCTTTAAGGTTGCCTCCATAAACTCAATTAGTTTTTTATCCCCGGAAAGTTTGAAAGCCTCTTTTGCTTCCTCATGAAGGCTCAACTCCCAATACCTAATACCTGCTTCGCGATAGGCTCCGTAGCGAATATATTTTTCGTTTACCGCAATGATGTTTTCCTGTTTCTTTTGTTCAAGTTCATCTTCAAGGTTAAGGGCTGTTACGCGTGCGTTTTCATATTGACCGAGCGAAATAAACTTCTTAATTCTTTCAATAAGTTCTTCTTCCTCAATTTCCTTAACTGAAAGGATGTGCTCAAGTGATGCAACGGCATCTTTTACACCCATTTCCTTAAATTCCTTTTTAAAGAACTCGCTAAAAGAAGGCACTTCTTTTTCTTCAAGAACGTATACGTTGTGCCTTGCGCGCGAAATTGCAACGTATAGTAGGTTGAAGTAGTATCTATATACGCTGTTTTCATCTGCCGTTTTTCTGTTAACCGTAATGCGCTCTAAGGTTTCCCATTTGTCATAGTTTGTAGAAAGTATGTTGTAAAGAATTACAGTGTCTCTTTCCAAACCTTTAATTTCACTAACGGTTAAGATTTCCCTGTTTCCAAGAATTGTTCTAAGTTCAGCCTTTTCTTTTAAGGAAGAAACTATTACCGTGTAGTCGCCGTATTTTTTGGCTTTAAGTTCTTCCATAAAGCCACGACCTACAACCTTAACTGCTTGCGTTTTAAGGTCGGTATCAACGCTCACTCCTTTCAAAACGAAACTATGAGTACCAAATTTTCTAACGTTAATTTCTCCAAGAGAAGTTATTATTTCGGAAATCTTTTTAGTGTTACGATAGTTGTTTTGAAGTTCTTTTACTTCCGTTAAATCTTCTTGGTAGAGTAGTCTTTTAAGGTAGTTAAAACTAAAGTACGAAGGGTTAATCATTTGTAGGGCGTCGCCTACGGTGAATAGTTTTCTTGCAAGGGAGCATACGAGATGCAAGTTGATTTCCGTCATATCTTGCACTTCGTCAAGAATGGCAATGGAATAGGCGGGGAGTTTGTTTATATTTTTAAGTAGAAGTCTACTCATAAAGTTATTGTCGGTAAGACCCTTGCGTAAGAGATAGGCCTTAAAATCTCTTGCTAAACGATATATAACTTCACATTCGGTTTTACTGAAAGACCCCAATCTTTTTTGAGTATACTCTTCCTGCGTAAGCATATCCTTTGCGCCTTGCATAGGGTCGTACGAGCCGTAAATTGAACCGTAGATTTCCTTATAGATAACTTCTTGAGAAAGGTTTTTGAGTTTTTGAATTTGTCCTTGTGAGTAACTTTCTTTGACATATCCACGAGTGAAAGCCTCTTCGCCAGACGGGGTGAGCGTGCCACCAAGATATTTTTTGTAAAGGTCCTCAATTAAGAAGTAATCAACCTTACTCGTTAGGTAGTTATATATAATTTTTAATTTTTCTAAAATCTTTCCGTCTTCTTCAACGTCAAGGTGAATACCCAGCCTATTTTCAATGGCCTTTTTATGGTTGCCGTAGAAAACCACCTTGCCGTTTTCCATTTGTTTTATAAGATGAAGTACCGTTTCTGCAAAAGCATCAACCCTTGCCTTCGTATCAATGAGTAAGCCACGAGAGAAGGTAGAATATAGCGTTCTTCCGTGATATTCCCTACAAGCAGAGTATATGACCTTATCAATACAAACGTTAGTTTTACCGCTACCTGCAACGCCTTGAACGAGCATGTTTTTGTTTTCCGTTTCCACAATTTCCTTTTGTGTCTTTGAAAGGGCGGGAAAACTTGCTTTGTCTGAGCCGGAAACTTTATATATCTTCTTAAAATCGCTATTTTGAACGTCAGAACGAGTGGGAACGACTACTACGTCAAAGGTTTTTAGGGAGTCAAGATAGTAAACGAAACGGCCGTCGTTAAGGAGTACGTCCTTATTCTCCGTTTGATATTTTGTGAATACGAAGTCACCTTCACGTGTGCTTTCGTTTAAGGCGTGTTCGCCAAAGGTAAAATGAAGAGAGTGTTTAGAGCCTATTAGCAGTTTAAATTCTTTTCCTTTGCTCTTTAGTTCTTGAGCATAGGGAATAAGTGCGCTACCGAGCGCCAAAAGGAAACTGTCGCTTGAGCGAATTTTCTTTAATTCCACGCTAAGACGTTCCGTTTTATAAACGGAATTTTTTTCGCTAAGAATAGTAGTGGTAGAATCCACCGTTATCTTTTTAGAAAACAGGCTCATTTTCTTTCTTCCTTAATGATAACTCCTTCTATAAGTTCATCAAGTTCACCAAGGTATGCCTTTTTTAAGGGTATCGTTTGGTTGGTTCTTAAATCGGTGATTTTTTCACTATCTAAGGAATATAGTCTAACTCTTTCAGTGCGTGCCTTTTTAAGGGTAGATGCTTTTTCACGAGAGAAAGATGCAAACTCTTTTTCTCTATAGAATTCATAAAGGCGGGTTAGCAAAACCGATCTTGCACGGTTTCTATTTTTAAGTTGAGAGCGCTCGTCTTCGCAAACCACTACGATACCACTTGGCAGGTGAGTTAGTCTAACTGCGGTTGCAACTTTGTTGACGTTTTGTCCACCTGCGCCAGATGAATGGAATATGTCGGTTCTTATTTCGCTATCCTTAATAGATACCGTTACATCATCCATTTCAGGTAGAACGGCAACCCAAACGGAGCAGTTTGCATTTTTTCCGATTGAGCGGTGGACACCCGTTTCATATCTAAAACGCTCGTATGCACCCATCCCTTCAATTGAAATTGACAAAAACTTTTCATCCCTTTCAGTGATGGTTGCAGAGTATCCCAAGCGTTTTGCATAGGCGGTATATATTTTAATTAACTCTTCACTTAGTGGGTAGGATTGTGGATTTTCAAGTCTTAATTCAACAAGGCAAGCGCGCTTATCATCTTTACCCTTAGGTAGCATTTCTCCCATAAGGCAACTATATAACGCACTAATTTCATCTTCATCGTTTAACTCTATTGCAACGCTTAACGCCTCTCCGAGTTTATATATTTCTTCAAGAGATTGTTTTTCTTTTGCAAGTTTAAGATAAAGACGATTGTCAGCAATAATTTCCGGGCTACTGAGTAACTCGGAAAGTTCAAGATACCTTTGTTTAAAAGGCGCGTATTTAGTTAGTAGCGCTTGGATTTTGTTGTCCATAAATGTATTATATCAAAAAACCTACTCTAAATAAAGTATTTTTTCATTTAATTACTTTTATTACGCGCGCAATTATATCTTGAAAAATAGTCAAGCAAGTGTTATAATGGTTTTAACTAAGCATTTGGAGGCTACTATGAGTTCAGTATGGGGTTCAAACCTTAAACTCTCCATTTTTGGCGAAGCACACGGTCCTATGATTGGTGGAACTTTGCACAACTTCCCGGCAGGTGTTGTTGTAAATCTTGATAGAATTAAACTTGGTCTTAAGTTAAGACAAGGTAGCAACAATTTTACCGCTGCAAGAAAGGATGAGGATCGCCCTAACATTATTTCGGGTGTAACCAACGGTATAACTAACGGAGCGCCCATTACGGTCGTTTTCTACAACAAGGACGTTGACGTTCAAGATTACAAAAAAGAAATACCAAGACCATCTCACGCAGATTACGTATCCAACGTAAGGTATAACAATAACGCGGATACCTTTGGTGGTGGACACGGCTCAGGAAGAAGTACGCTACCCATCGTATTCTTTGGAATGCTTTGTGCGGACTATCTTGAAAAGATGGGAGTAAAGGTTGTTTCCCACATCAAGTGCATAGGGGAAATTTACGACGATAAATTCTCAAACGACTTTAGTAACGAGTTGATTGATAGGCTAAACTCAGCACCTCTTGCTACTATCAATACCGAGCAAAGAAAGAAGATGGTATCACTTCTTATGAGTCTTGGCGCAGTAGGTAACAGTATCGGTGGCGCAGTTGAAACTGCAGTTGTGGGACTTCCTGCAGGATACGGCTCTCCTACGTTTGATGGAATGGAAAGTAAGATTGCATCCTTCCTATTTGCAATACCTGCAGTTAAGAGTGTAAGTTTTGGATATGGTGCGCGTTTTGCACACGCTCTTG
>JAZQVF010000108.1:0-8218 GCA_045631675.1 Candidatus Stercoripulliclostridium sp. | reverse complement strand
AATTGCAAAAAATCATAGAAGAGTTTTATCCATCATTTGCAGAAGATCTACAAAAGGCAAGCTATAATGGAAGAAAGAAAGTAGCCCTTCCTGAAGAAATTAGCGACGTTATTTGTGATAAATGTGGCTCTAAGATGGTTATAAAAGAGGGTAGATATGGCAAATTCCTTGCGTGCCCCAACTATCCAGAGTGTAAGAACATTAAGAACTTTGTAGATTCTGTTGGAAAGTGTCCAATTTGTGGTGGAGACGTTAGCAAACGCCATGGTAAAAAGGCAGGTTCTACTTTCTATGGATGTTCAAACTATCCACAATGCAAGTTTATGTCTTGGGATCTTCCTGCTCCTATACTATGTCCCGATTGTGCAAGTGTTATGAAAGTTGTACAAGATGGGGAAAAGAAGAAGTTTGTTTGCTTAAATCGCAAATGCAATAAAACGGTATTACCAAAAGAGGAAAAATAGTGGTTAAAATTATTGGTGGTGGACTTGCCGGGTGTGAAGCGGCATACCAATTGCTAAAAAGAGGATTTGATGTTGAACTTTACGAGATGCGTCCCGTTAAGCGTACTCCTGCGCACAAAACGGAAGGTCTTGCTGAATTGGTCTGTTCAAATAGTTTGAAAAGTGAAGATCCAACTACTTCACAAGGACTATTGAAGAAAGAAATGGCGCTTTTTGGTTCACTTATTCTTGAATGCGCAGAGGTTGCAAGGGTTCCGGCTGGAGGCGCGCTCGCAGTTGATAGACAAGTTTTTTCTCAAGAAATAGAAAGAAGACTAAATGAGTTTGAAAACTTCAAAATCATTAGAGAAGAAGTTTGTGAGATCGATGACAATACTATCGTTGCGACGGGACCACTTACCTCGGACAAAATGTCTGAAACTATAATTAAACTTACAGGTGCTGATAAATTATATTTTTATGATGCTGTAGCACCGATTGTTACGTTGGAATCCGTAGACAAAACTAAGTCGTTTTGGTCTGCAAGATATGGAAAAGGTAGTGATGATTATTTAAATTGTCCTATGTGCAAAGAAGAATACGATGCCTTTTACGATGCACTCGTTAATGCAGATACGGTAATACTCAAAGATTTTGAGAAAAGAGAAATCTTTGAAGGATGTATGCCTGTTGAAGTTATGGCAAAAAGAGGTGTTGATGCTTTAAGATATGGACCGCTTCGTCCTGTAGGTATACATGGAGAAGACGGTAGCCGATTCTATGCCGTTGTTCAACTTAGAAAAGAAGATAACTTTGACTCGCTTGTTAATCTTGTAGGATTTCAAACCAATCTTACATTTGGTGAACAAAAAAAGGTGTTTTCTTTAATACCCGCTTTACACGATGCCGAGTTCGTAAGATATGGTGTAATGCATAGGAATACCTATATTAACAGTCCTTCAGTGCTAAATCAAAGTTTTGCATTGAGAGAAAACGATTCCATATTCTTTGCAGGACAAATAACAGGTGTAGAGGGATATATGGAAAGTGCTATGAGTGGACTTCTTGCAGGAATTAATATGGCAAGAAAATTAAATGGTAAAAATGCCCTTGATTTGCCAGAAACAACACTTATGGGGTCTCTTTCAAGGTACGTATCAAACTGTAGATCAAACTTTCAACCTATGCACGTAAGTTTTGCATTACTACCACCATTAGATGGCAAAGTTAAAAAGCAAGATAGAAAAGCAATGTATTCAGAAAGAGCGATTGAAGACTTAAAGTATTATTTACAACAAGTTAAGGAGGCTTAACTAATGGAATTTAGAGGTACAACAATTTGTGCGGTTAAAAGAAATGGTATAACTGCTATCGGTGGCGATGGTCAGGTTACCATGGGCGAAAGTGTAATTTTTAAAGGAAATGCAATTAAAGTTAAGCGTATTTATGACGATAAGGTAGTCGTAGGTTTCGCTGGATCTGTTAGTGACGCTTTTGCATTATCTGAAAAGTTTGAGGCAATGCTTCAAAAGTTTAGTGGAAATTTAGTAAGAGCAGCAGTTGAACTTGCTGAAACCTGGAGAATGGATAAAGCAAGAAAACTTGAGGCTATGTTAATTACGGCTGATAAAGAAAATCTTCTTATCGTAAGTGGTACAGGTGAAGTAATTGAGCCCGAAAGTGGTATTTGTGCCATTGGTAGTGGTGGTAACTATGCACTTTCTGCAGCACGTGCTTTAGCTGAAAATACCGACATGGATGCTGAAACAATTGTTAGAAAGGCAATGAAGATAGCAGGCGATCTTTGTGTTTTTACAAATCATCACTTAACTGTTGAGTTGGTATAGGAGGTAGATATGTCTAATTTAGAATTATCACCAAAACAAATTGTTCAAGAACTTGATAGATATATTATTGGACAAAAGGATGCTAAAAAGGCAGTTGCCGTTGCATTACGTAATAGATACCGCAGATCACAACTTGCTCCTGAAGTAAGGGAAGAGATTACACCCAAAAATATTATAATGAAAGGTCCAACTGGTGTAGGTAAGACTGAAATAGCAAGAAGATTAGCACGACTTGTTAAGGCTCCTTTTGTTAAAGTTGAAGCAACGAAATTTACAGAAGTTGGCTATGTTGGTAGAGATGTTGAATCTATGGTGCGCGATCTTGTTGAAGTTGCAATTAGACTCGTTAAGGAAGAAAAAATAGCGTCTGTTGAACCTAAGGCAAAGGAAGTCGCTGAGAAGAAATTGGTAGACGGGCTATTCCCTGCAAGAAAAAAGAATCATCCAGAATTATCGGATGATGAAATCCGCACAATGCTTTCTCAAGAATTGAATGATGGTAAACTTGATAAAATCATGATTGAAATGGAACTTCCAGTTCAACAAAAAGGTTTGCAATTAGGAGCAATCGGTGGTAACGATAATAATATTGGCGAATTTATGAACCGCTTCCTTCCAAAACAAACCAAAAAGCGCAAAATTAGCGTTAGGGAAGCATACGATTTCTTAACGAAAGAAGAGGCGAATAAACTTATTGATGATGACTCCATTAATGCAGAAGGCATCAAAAGGGCGGAACAAGATGGGATTATATTCATTGATGAAATGGATAAGATTGCATCTAAGGGCAATTCCCATGGTCCCGACGTTTCAAGAGAGGGTGTACAACGCGATATATTACCTATTGTAGAAGGCTGTACGGTTAACACAAAGTATGGTAACATTAGAACTGACTTCATATTGTTTATAGCAGCAGGTGCATTCCATATCGCTAAAGTTAACGATCTTATTCCCGAATTGCAAGGTAGATTCCCCGTCATAGTTGAACTTCAAAGCCTAACGGAAGAAGACTTCAAGAAAATACTAAAAGAGCCAGATAATGCAATAATTATGCAATACGCAGCATTGCTTGGAGTTGATAACATAAAACTAAAGTTTACAGATGAGGCAATCGGAGAGTTGGCTCGCATTGCATATCTTGAAAATGAGAGTAATGAAAATATTGGTGCAAGAAGATTGCATACCGTAATGGAAACGTTACTTGAAGACGTTAGTTTTAACGCTTGTGGTGGTCATGATGATATTGAACTTGTAATAGACAAGAAATACGTCGTTGATCATATGGAAAAAGTAACAAAATATATGAACCTTAAAAAATATATTCTGTAAGGTGTAAATTATGATAAATATCCCAAAAGGCACAAAAGATGTATTGCCAAATGAAAGTTATAAATGGCATTATGTTGAAAACATTGTAAGAGATATCACTGAAAAATATGGATTTTTAGAGATTCGTACTCCCACCTTTGAACACACGGAATTGTTCTTAAGAGGTGTAGGTGAAACTACTGATATCGTTAACAAAGAAATGTATACCTTTGAAGACAAAGGTAAGCGTTCTATTACCTTAAAACCAGAAGGAACTGCTGGTGTAGCTCGTTCTTTTGTTGAAAATGGCTTGTCTGAAATGCCACAACCAATGAAAATGTACTATATTACACCCGTTTTCCGTTATGAGAGACCACAAGCAGGTAGACTTCGTGAACACCATCAATTTGGTGTAGAGTTATATGGTAGTGATTCTCCTTATGCAGACGCAGAAGTTATATCTATAGCTAAAGCTTTGTTCGATAGTGTCGGTATTACTAATCTTGAACTAAACATCAATAGTATAGGTTGTCCCATATGTAGAGCAGAATATAATAAAGCACTTAAAGAATATCTAAACGATCAAATTGAAAATTTATGTCCTACTTGTAAGGAACGTTTAGATAAGAATCCACTTCGTATTTTAGACTGTAAAGAAGAACGTTGTAAACATATTACACTAAATGCGCCTAAAGTGTTAGATTATCTATGCGATGACTGCAAAACACATCATGAAAAGGTTCAAGAAATCTTATCTTCAATTGGTATTGAATTTAAGGTTAATCCAAACATTGTAAGAGGGCTTGATTACTACACTAAGACTGTATTTGAATTTGTTTCAATGTCAATTGGTGCACAAGGTACCGTTTGCGGTGGTGGTAGATACAATAACCTTGTAAAAGAAGTTGGCGGAAAGCCAACGCCAGCCGTTGGCTTTGGAATGGGTATTGAGAGACTAATTATGGTTCTCGAATCTCTCGGTTTATCAGTTGGCGAAATGGAGGTTCCAACAGTATACGTTGCACCTCTTTCTCAAAATGAAATGATGTACTCATACGATATAGTTAATAAATTGAGGGCTAAAGGTGTATCTGCAGATACGGATATTATGGGAAGAAGCCTTAAAGCGCAAATGAAATATGCAGGCAAAAAAGGCTATAAATTTGTTGTTGTGCTTGGCGAAAGTGAAATACAAGAAGGCATTGCAAAACTAAAAATAATGGCTACTGGTGAAGAAGTGGTTATGGAAATAAATAATCTTGCTGAAGAAATTCTAAGGAGATAAATATGGCAGAGTTTTTAACGAATTTAAAAAGAACTAAAATGTGCGGAGAATTTCGCGCTTCAGATATTGGTAAAAAAGTTACTGCATACGGTTTTGTTGCTAAATACCGTAATTTAGGTAGCATTCAATTTGTTGACTTACGTGATAGAACGGGTATTCTTCAATTAAGTTTTGTCGAAGCCGACCATCCTGAAGTCTATCAAAAATCAACTCGTATTCGCAACGAATTTGTTATTGCCGTAGTAGGCACTGTTCAACCTCGTGGCGAAAAGAACATAAACAAAAACTTACCTACTGGTGAAGTAGAAGTAATTGTTGAAGAACTTAGAATTCTTTCTGAAGCAGACACCCCTCCATTTGCAATTTCAGATTTGGCAAACGTAGGTGAAACTCTAAGATTTAAGTATCGTTATCTTGATTTAAGAAGAAATTCACTTCAACATTACCTTATTACGAGAGCAAAACTTGCACAAGTAGTAAACAACTATTTATCAAAGCACGGTTTCTTAAATATTGAAACCCCAATTCTTGGTAAATCCACTCCAGAAGGTGCAAGAGATTATTTGGTTCCATCAAGAGTTCATCCAACTAACTTTTATGCATTACCACAATCTCCTCAATTATATAAACAACTTTTGATGATTTCAGGATTTGATCGTTATTATCAAATTGCTAAGTGCTTTAGAGACGAAGACCTTCGTGCAAATAGACAACCTGAATTTACTCAAATAGATATTGAGATGAGTTACGTTGATAAAATTACTGACGTAATGTATGAAGTAGAAGGATTGGTTAGAGAAATTTTCAAAGAGATAAAGGGCATTAAGTTACCAAGACATTTCCGCCAACTCAAGTACAAAGATGCTATGGAGCGCTTTGGTTCAGATAAACCTGATACAAGATTCGGTTTAGAACTTCAAGACGTAACTAAACTTGTTAAAGGTTGCGGTTTTAGCGTTTTTGAAAATGCAACTAAGCGTGGTTATAGCGTGCGTGCAATCAATGCAAAGGGCCTTGCTAAAATGACAAGAAAAGAAATTGACGCTTGCCAAGAGGTTGTAAGAGAATATGGTGCTAAAGGCTTAGCATATATATCAATCAAGCCTGAAGGAGTTTCTTCACCAATCCAAAAGTTCTTTGAAGAAAGTAAGTTCAATGATTTAATTGCAAAACTTGGTGGAGAGACCGGTGACGTTTTGTTCTTTGTTGCAGATAAGGATAAGGTTGTATTCGATTCACTTGGTGCATTAAGACTTGCAATTGCAAAGAAATATAATATGATAGATGAATCCACCTATGATATTCTTTGGGTTACCGACTTCCCATTATATGAGTATGATGAAGAAGAAAAGAGATTGGTTGCGATGCATCACCCCTTTACAAGCCCTAAAAACGAACATTTGAAGTATCTTGATACTAAACCATTGAAGGTTTGTGCAAAGGCTTATGACCTTGTTATTAATGGTCAAGAAGCTGGTGGTGGTTCAATCCGTATCAACAATAGGGATATCCAAAGAAAGATGTTTGAAATGATTTCATTAACGGAAGAAGACATCAATGAAAGATTTGGTTATTTCGTAGAAGCATTTAACTATGGCGTTCCTCCACATGGTGGACTTGCTTTAGGTTTCGATAGAATGGTAATGTTATTGACCGGTACTGATAACATAAAAGACGTTATAGCATTCCCCAAGAACCAATCTGCAATTGGTGTAATGGAAGATTGTCCTTCAGTTGTTGAACAAAAACAACTTAATGAATTAGGAATTAAATTCTAATGAAAGAGGTTGGTGTAGTCCACAAAACTAAAGGGAGTTTTGCTGTTGTAAGATTTGAACGCAAGACTGCTTGTGAAAACTGCAATATGTGTCTCAAGCCCCGAGAAGAGATGTACGTTGAGTTACGACTTAAAAATAAGTTAAATGCTAAAGTAGGGGACATCGTTGAAGTCACAATGGGACATAAAGCAGTTCTTACTGCATCATTCATAGTGTACGTAATTCCATTATTGATTATGGGTATAGCCTTAGGTTGTACTTTTAAAATGGATTTATGGATTTCACTTGTAGCAGGATTTAGTGGATTGATTGTCGGTTTCATAGGCGTATCTCTTGCTGATAAGTTTATTATCCGTAAAAGGAAAGATTACTTGCCAACAATGACAGCAATTATGAGTAATGAAAAAGTTAATGATGTTAATAATCAAAATACAAAGGAGTAATTAAGGTGACACGTATAATACAAAGCGTAAATGAATTTGATGAAGTAATTAATAGTGGTTCAGTTTGTGTTATTGATCTTTTTGCAACGTGGTGTGGACCATGTAGAATGCTTGCACCAATAATTGATAAAATTTCTGAGCAAAGCAACGCAAAGTACATCGTTGCAAAGGTTGACGTTGATGACCTTGAAGAAATTGCAATCAGATACGGTGTTAATACCATACCTACTTTACTCTATTTTAAAAACGGAGAACTTCTTGAAAAATCCGTTGGATTAAGAAGTGAAGAAGCAATCAAAGATACCATTGAAAAATATCTATAAGAGGTAAAGATGATAGATTTAAGACCAATTAAGAGTGTTGATAAAGAACTTTATGACGTATTAGTTAAAGAGCTTGATCGTCAATGCAATAATGTTGAACTAATTGCGAGTGAAAATTTTGTTTCTCTTCCCACACTTACTGTGGCGGGAACTCATTTAACTAATAAGTATGCAGAAGGGTACCCGGATAAGCGTTATTATGGTGGTTGTGTTTACGTTGATATGGCAGAAAATCTCGCAAGGGAAAGGGCAAAGGAACTTTTCAAAGTTTCTTATGTAAACGTTCAACCACATTGTGGAAGTAGTGCTAATTTACAAGTATATTTTAGTTTGTTAAATAACGGCGATACAATTCTTGGCATGGACCTTTCTCATGGGGGACATTTAACGCATGGTAGTCCTGTTAATATGAGCGGTAAGAATTATAAGTTCTTATCTTACGGCGTTGATGAAAATGGATACATAGATTATGAGCAAGTTGAAAAAATTGCCAAGGAAAATAATGTTAAATTAATAGTTGCAGGTGCTAGTGCATACCCAAGAGCAATCGACTTTAAAAAATTCCGTGAAATTGCTGATAAGGTTGGCGCATATCTCATGGTTGATATAGCACATATTGCTGGCTTAATAGTTGGAGGAGTTCATGAGAGTCCCGTTAACTATGCAGACGTTGTAACTACCACAACACATAAGACCTTAAGAGGACCTCGTGGTGGTATGATTATGTCAAACAACCCAGAAGTTGCAAAGAAGATTGACAAAGCAGTTTTCCCTGGAACACAAGGTGGTCC
>JAZQVF010000107.1:0-3625 GCA_045631675.1 Candidatus Stercoripulliclostridium sp. | reverse complement strand
GTGTAAACGACGTTAACTCCGTTATCGGTAAATATTTTTGCAAGTTCCAAATTTTTTGCAATTATGTCTCTTGCACCTATTAGTTGGTAAATAGGGCTTGGGGTAAGGACGGGGTGATGCAAGCAAGTAACCAAGGTTTTACCATCTTCTTTTGCTCTTTTACACTCTCTAATTATCCAAGAAAGGAGTACTTCATTCAAGCCTCTTTGGTTATTTTTGTTGTTTGCAATGAAGTCGTCGTTGATGGCAAGAAGGCGATGTTTCTCATCAAGGTCGTAGGAGTAGGACATGCTATCGTAATCAACGTTTACAGCGTCGTTTCTACCGTAGGGTGCATACCAAGAACGCAAATCTTCACGTTTAGCGCAAGGAATAAAACGCTTATACTCGTAGTTTTCATCGTATCCATAGGAAAGACACTTGTCTTGGTCGGGCTTGCTATATTTAGTTTTCTTCATTTCACGGAAGTCGTGAGTGGAAGTAGTAACCAAAATTCTAAGACCTTTATTGGTATATTCTTCAAACACCTTAATGACGTCTTCGTGGGAAGTTATTTCTCCGTTATCCGTTAGGTCTCCGGTAATCAAAACGGTGTTAGTTGTTGGGTCTTTAAGAATATAGTCAAAGGCTTCACGCAAGATTTCTTCAGATTCTCTTAGTTGCAGTTGGGTGGCTTTTCTTTCCCATTTATAAGGGTCTGCAAGCCAATTGCGTTTAGAATATAGGTGAATATCCGTCATTACGTAAAACTTCATAAGTACCTCTTTAGTCTATCATTACTTATATTATAACATACCTTAGGCAGTACTTCAATAACAAAATACTTTACAAAAAAGTTGAGAGGGGTTATAATTTCAATAGAAACAAATGGAGCAAGAGATGACAAACCCCGAAATAATTGGACTTTCAATAGGATGTTTACTTGTAGCGTGTGGCATAATTATAGCCATACTATTTTTGTGTGGATATCTTACCTTCCGCGAACTTATGCATAGAAAGGAATCTCTTGATAGGCTAATGGAAAGTCCATACGTAGGTGCACTTGGTCCCAATCTTAAGGAATTTTGCGACCATAGAGACGATGCTTATAAGACGTTAAAAGGAACTTCTTTTAGTTGGGAATCCATTACCACAGAAGACGTGCGTTTGTTTGCAAGGCTATATAAGGTTAAGGATTCAACCAAAACCATTATATGTTGTCCAGGATATCTTACCTCTTCAGTTAAGACGTTTGCCTCTTTCGTGCCATTCTATATGGAGAAGGGATATAACGTATTGCTTGTAACGAATAGAGCACACGCAGAAAGTGGTGGAAAGCACGTAACGTTTGGAATAAAGGAAAGCCGTGATATTCTCAAATGGGTGGAAAAGGTAGAAGAAATTATTCCAGGTGGAGAGATAATTCTTCACGGAGTGGAGATAGGTGCGAATGCAAGTTTATTAGTTAGCACGGAAGTTGGCAGTAACGTTAAAGGTATCGTGTCGGATAGTGCATTTAGTAAACCTTGGGACGTATTCGTATATCAAATAAAGCAAATATATCGTTTGTCGCCCTTCCCAATTCTCCATATTGCAGAATATTTTGCCAAGAGATTTGCAAAAGTTGACTTCCAAGATAGTGCTATTAAGGCGGTAGCGAAGAGCAAAGTACCAATTCTATTTATGCACGGAGCAAAGGATATGTTCGTACCTTCTTATATGTGTAACGCTTGTTTTGAAAGTTGCACTGCCCCAAAGGCTATGATGATAGTAGAAGGTGCCGGACACGCTCAAGCCCACTTTAAAGACCCCAAGGGAGTGGAGAGCATCATTAGTGAATTTATAGAAACGCTATAAACGAAAAGGCCCTTAATAGGGCTTTTTAAATTTAGGTATTGCAATTCAATTAATTATAAAATACAATTAAAATATGGTAGAAGTAGTAGCCGCTCTAATTAGGGACAATGAAAAGTTTTTGATATGTCAAAGGCCTGCAAACAAGGCGCGTGCTTTGCTGTGGGAATTTGTCGGTGGCAAAGTAGAAAGGGGAGAAAGCAAGGAAGAAGCCCTTATTCGCGAGTGCAAGGAAGAGTTGAATATCATTTTAAGCGTTGGGGACGTTTTTATGGAAGTAACCCACGAATATCCCGATATAACCGTTCATTTAACCTTGTTTAACGCGAGGATTAGAGAGGGAAAGCCGGAAAAATTAGAGCATAACGATATAAAATGGATAACGGCAAATGAAATTACCAACTACGCGTTTTGCCCTGCTGATGAAGAAATTTTAATAAGGATAATGAAAGAATTATAAAAAAAGGCACCGAAAATCGGTGCCTTAATTATCCTATCGATTTCAAACTCTCTACCAAATCTTGTTTATTTCTTCAAAAGTTCTTTCTTTTAAAAGTGCATTGAAGTTTACGCCAACGTTAAGGTGTCCGTTTTCAATGCGTACAACGTTTTCTGCGTGGGGATTGTTTCCACAAGTTGCAGAGTACTCAAGAATCATATTATCGCCGTCTTTTGAGTAACGAATGGAATCAAGCACGACGTCGCCGTTACTATTTGTAACGTAGTTTACACCTTCAATACCATTTTGACCAACGCCAATGAAGTAAACGGTATTAACGAGATTAGTACTATGCACCATCTTGCCGTCAACTTCTACCATATAGGCATCCCAATAGTTTTCAAGGCGAGTTTTGCCGTTTTCTTCCACTTGGAAGGGGTAAATCCATTCGCCGTCGCGCTTAGCAAAGGGGCGAGATTTATAAAACTCAATCAATTCTTCTCTTGTGTTAATAGGCTCTCCGTCAATGGTAATCATATAATCGTTTTCGCCATATTGCTCGCTTTCCATAAGGTATGGGGATGGGAATAGTTGATACATACTTACCAAACTGCTGAGCCAAGGGTTAACTACGTCTTTAACTATTTGGTTAACGTCAACGAAAGCACCTATTGAGCCAAGGTCAAAGCCACCGAGAAGACGGGTTATATCTTCAATATAAACAAGAGCGTCAACTGCACCTAAGCAAGCAGAAGAATAAGGGGTATAAAGGACGACTTTTTCTCTATTTTCAGCCTTTTGTAGGTAGCAACCAACCACGCTACCACCCATTGAGTGTGATGTTAGCACTACTTCGTCATAGCCTTTTTCATTGATGAATTTTTCAAGAAGATCTGCATTTTTATCATTGTCAAGGCGCCAATCGTAATTGAAAACTACTACTTCAGCCTTATCGCCGTAGGCGTTGACCATTTCATCGTACGTTTCTCTATAAGTGTTGATAGCGCCATACTTCAGTCTTGTTGGGGAGTCCATATTAGCAGGGGAGACGTCCTTGATGCTTTCCCCCGTCATAATATCAACGGTAAGGCTGGGGAGAAGTCCGTTTTCTTCATCAAGGAGAGATATAACGCCGGGAAGACCCCCCATGCCTTTTAGAGCCTTATTGATAACGTCTTCTGAAATATTTACGCCCTTTTCGGGGTGCATTACTTCTTGGACGGGAAAATCTTCATAGTTTTTTAGGGGGTCCCACAAAGGAGTTTGCGTGCCGTCGGGATTGTTAAGATAAAGACCACCTGAAAGGAATGCAGTAACTATAACTATGCCACGTTTAGGAGCAGGTTTTGCAAA